>DASYMB010000437.1:0-3939 GCA_036009285.1 Pyrinomonadaceae bacterium
GATCACGGCCTTAATCGCTGCCTTGTCGCTGCTCAAATTCTGTACGCCGAGTTGCCCGCTCGATGTGACTACCACCGCCCGATCATTGACCGTCATTTCATCTATCGTGTTTGAAAGCATCTTGCGCGTGCGCATCAAACTCTCGGCGTCGAGGTGTAGATCGTCCACGAACAGGAAAAGACTTCGGCCTTCAACCGCAGTTATCGGTGATGGTGCTTTTTCTCCGGTGACTGTCAGCGGTCGACCGGCCCTCGCGGCGGCGATTTGCGCTTTCTCTTCCGCGCTCCCAGTCGTCACCAGCTCGAGAAAAGAGATGGTCACCGGCGCCCCGTTTATCTTCACCTGAAATTGTTCCGGCTTCAGCCCCTCGACGAATTTCCCCTGTTTGTCGAAAACCATTACGTCCGTTTGCACCAGGCTGGTCGATACGCGAACGACGTCGTCTTCCTGCGGCGGCTTTGGCGACGGGCTTTGTTCCTGGGCGTTGACGAGGGAAGCTGGTCCCGAGAGAGCGAGCACGAATAAGGTGACGCAAAAAAGTTTGGCGAAAGTTCGAAGTATTTTGTGGTTCATTTCGGAAGTCTCGATTTCCACTGTGTAACGCGGATCAGTTTTAAGTGCAACAGAACATTCGTTGTCGGTTTTGCCCCAGAGGGGCGAGATGTTTGTAGCCAGTGGCGGTCCCTTTTAGTCCGGAACTCCATAGGAGCGCAACCGCTAGAAGGTGCCGCTGCCGAGTTTCGCTCCTGACGGAGCGAGCTCTTCGAGCGCGCACTCGTAGCTATAAACATCGCGCTCCTCTGCAGCGAAAACGAATTCAACTGTTGCATTAACAAGTTGAGTTCACCTGGTCTAATCCTATACTCGAATCACCTGTGGTCCACCCCGGGTGGCTTTTGTTCGCCCGGTTCCTTCGGTTCTTCGATTTTGAAGTCTTTCGACTCTGTGAAGTATCGCTGGTAGTCGCTGAACTCCTGTTTCCATTCCAGGTTCAGCCCGTTGAATGCGAGCGGATCTTTTCTCGTGTCGATATAGCGCGAGCGTCTCACCCACATGCCATTCGCGAGGCGCATGTCGTCGAACACAATCGGTGCCGGACCTGCGGGAAGATTCTGGGCGGCAAGCTCTCGCGCATTCTCTACGGGCCAGGCCTCGACGTGGATGACGACCTTATCTTTTAGATCGATCCAGATTGCGCCGGCGAGCTTCGCGAATGGAGTCTTTTCCTTCGGCAGCGAAATTAGGCCGTCTCGCGGGCGAAAAAGCAAGACAACTGCGTCGCGCCCCGCCCGCGGCTCGAGGCGCGGCGAGGAGAATGAAGCAAAACAGAGGAAGTCTGAGATGCCCAGGGATGTCTCGCGGCCGCCCGTGCCGTTAAGCACGGTCCAGATTCCGAAAGTCGGACAGTCGCTCTTGTTTGCCGCCGGATTTGTATCGTCAGAAAAGGTGGCCTGCGTGATCTCCGATTGCATCAGTATGGCATCCACGCGTCGCTGCTCCTTCGCAGCCCGCTTCCTGGAAAGCAGGAGGCCATTCTCCTTCACTAACTTTTGCACGACAAACGTCAACCCGGGCGCTGGATAAACTTCATGATCCTGCTCGACCTCCTGCAGCAGCCGAGCGCGTTTGAATTGCCGCACCAGCGTTTTGCTCTTCCAGGAATAATCAAACACTTGCCGGCTCATGATTTCGCCGTTGAGCTGGGCCGAGCGAATTAGTTTTGCGACGTCTATCCTGGCACCAGCGGTCTGCCCCTCGACTCGAAGCAAGCCGAGCAGCATTAACGCGAAAAGACCCGCGCCTTGTTTACACTTCAAGATCATCAACTCACTACTTTGCATTAAGCCGATACTGAAAAAACTAAATCGCCACCGAGTCGCAGCGCGACCGAGATCGCAACTTAATGGAAAAGCTCCGGAGGAGCCGAATGTTTATAGATAATGAACGATACCCGAAGACAGCAGCTCCAGCGGAGCGAAATGTGTAAGCGACGATCGCGTCAGCAGCATTCCGTCCTCTAGAGCGGCGAAAAACTTTTCGTTAGCCTGCTGACTATAAACATTCCGTCCCTCCGGGACTATCAGCTATCGACAAGATGTTCAGAGTCCAAAAACCAAAGGCCAAAGGACGTTTACTTTAGCGTCGAAGACGTCTTGTCATACCTCGGCAGTCCTTCGATCAAATAATCGAAGCCGAGCCACAGACTCCAACTATGGTGATAAAACGCGACTGGAAATAGCAGCGCCACGACAAACAGTCCGACCAATACCGCCTCGTAGCTCGAGCCGATCACCGTCAGCCAGATTACGCACACGATCAGAATCACGGCCTCGGTGGTCATCACGTTTGCCAGAATCGCTCCAACGAAGAACCCTTCCTCCCGCTTAAAGAGCGACTGGCAATTCGGACAATGGTGCCGGATGCGGAACGGACCATGGACAACTGACGCCTGGCCGCAAGCCGGGCAGCGCAAACGCAAGGAGCGCGATAACACCGTCACGATCGATTTTCTATCTACATTCACTTGAATGACTGAGCCCTGTTAACTACTAGTATGTTTCACAATTGCATCGCTTTTGTTAGGCGTTACGCTGATCACGTCCGAAGCGTGAAGAAAACACCTGCAGGAGCTTGGCGATCCGAAAGAGGACAGGCAGGAATGTCTGTCCTACTCATAACTCAGCGCATCAACTGCATCCTGCCCCGCAGCCCGCAGTGCAGGGTAAAGAGCGCCGATGCTGCCGCCGACAATTCCTACCACAAACGCGATCAGAATCCAGCGCGGTTCAATCTCCACTACCAAGCTCGTCGTGCGCATCACGCCGAGACGCGCAGCGAAAGTCAGGCCAACACCGACGGTCACGCCCAACAAGCTGACCAGAATTGCTTCCTGTTCGATCACCCAGGCGATGCCGGTCTTCGACATTCCCAAAGCCTTGAGAATTCCAATCTGACGCGTGCGTTCGGTTACGGTTGTGTACATCGCGAGCAGAATAACCAGCATACTGATCGCGCTTGCCACTCCGACCACAACTTTAATGAACACGTTCAGCGCCGGCACGCCGGAGGCATAGATCTCCGGCAAGTCGCGCGTGAAGATAATTTGATCGTCAGGGAACCGTTCTCTGATACGGGCCGCGACTTCATCCTGCCTGGTGGGATCGTTAACGCCAACGAGGATGGCGGAGGCGCGGCCCTCGCCGCCTTCCTGATCCTGCATGGTCGCTAGCGGAATCTTTATGCGGCCACCGCCGGGTGGTTCATAAACACCGACGATCGTGAACGGGCGCTCAAACAGTTGCACCGTTGAACCGACGGTCGCGTGCCGCTGTTGTTGCCACACCGGATCCACGATGGCCTGATCGCCGCCGGTAAGTTTCGAACCTTCCCTGATGGTGATGCCGGTGAGTTTGGCATAATCGTCAAACTCGATCCCGTCGATCAGCCGCGTGCCGAATCCGGCATCGCTGCGGTCGAGGGCCTGGCCCAGGGGCGTGGCGGCGCGAACGCCCTCAATGCGCGCAATCTCGGCCGCGCGTGCAACGGGCAGCATGAAAGGCGAATTGCCGCCGAAACCAATCGAGCCTGACGTCCGCACCATGATCTCGGCGCCGATGTTTGATTCGCGTCGTCCGCGTTCCCGCAAAACTCCGTGGGCCAGGCCAACAGTAAACACGATGAGCAGCACGCCCAGCGCAGTTCCCAATATACTGACTGCCGTGCGCGCCGGTCGATGAGCGATGTTTGAAAGTACGAGGCTATCCATAAATCTTTGTAAGTGTGGGCTGCGATCCAGCAACCGGCGCCATGCGTTTGGCAGAGTTCGCCAGGTCAGGATCAGTAATCCGATGGAGGTCCAGAAGACGGTTCCGGCTTTGCGCACCAGGGCGAGCGTTACCCCGGTGGCCGCCGCAAACCCGAGCGTCTGTAACACCACCT
>DASYMB010000438.1:0-4405 GCA_036009285.1 Pyrinomonadaceae bacterium
GTTACGTGGCCGTTCTTGATTGCGCGCGCGAGAGCGTCGCCGGTGAGTTCCGGCAGATAAGTTATCTGGGCTCCCCGACTGAGTGGCGTAAGAAAACCGGTTGAGAACTCGAAGGTGTGGTGCAGCGGTAGGACCGATAACACGCCGTCTTTCGTGGTCATATCGAACACGGAAGAAAGCATCGAGACCATGCTCGTCAGATTTCGATGCGAAAGCATCACACCCTTGGGACGACCGGTGGTCCCGGAAGTGAAGATCAAAGAGGCCAACGATTGTGCCGTAACGCGCGAAGGCAATAGGGCGAGCCGCTCGTCTTCTGTCTGTTCGGTTGGCACAGCAAACACCTGATCGAAAGTCCAAATAGCAGGCGATAGTCCTTCCTGAGCCAGTCTTTCGCGAAGCCCTGCATGTTCGCGATCCAGTTTCTCGCTTAGAACAATTCCGGCCGCTGCGCCGGCGCGCGCGAAGTTTACGATTTCATCGATTGAGCTTTCGGGATCGACAGGAATACAACTAGCGCCGGTCTTGAGCACGCCAAAATAGGTCATGCCCCATTCGGGCGCGTTGTGACTGAAAAGCATCACGCGATCGCCGGGCTTGATTCCTTCGCTCGCGAGAAAGCCGGCGGCGCGCGTAGCCAGCTCACGCATATCGGCATAGGTGTATTGCTCATTGCGGCCGTCGCGCTCGATGCGCATGGCCACACGGGTAGCATGACGTTTGGTGGAAGTCTCGAAGAGCTCGAGCAGATCGCGATAGGTATAAATGCGCTTGGGCTGCGCGCGCATGTCCTCTTCAAGCGTCGGAAACACCCACTTCTTCAAACCCGGCAGATGGATGTTCAGCCAATAGTCGTACCAGTCAAGCTTCTCGGGATGCCAGCGCAGCAGTCCGCGTTCTTCAGAGCGGATTCGCTCAAACAGTGAACGCACGTTATCGGAGCGGAAGATGTAAGCGTTCTCGATGGTGAACGGCCGGAATAGTTCAAACGCTTCTTTCGTTTCATGGGTAATCTCTTCAACGCGATCGACCGTTGTCTTCATGCGATCGATCACTTCGACGAGCCGGCCACCGCCCCAACGTGGTCGCGCCCGATCGAGCAGGGACGAGGCTTTCCTGGCGGCGGAGTTGAACATCGGAACGGACAGCGTTTCAAAGCTCGAGGTTGAAACCGGGCGCGGCTCCATGCGCGCGACAATCTCGTTCAGGAGTTTGAATCCGGAGTCTTTCTCTTTGAAGTGCTTGCGCTTGTAAAGGCCAACGAGCCCGACAATTCGATCCATGTTGTTAGGATTCGAATCGCCCGTGGCGGCCTGATGGACCAGCTTGGGTTCCTCGACACACGCCTGGGCCGCGACCGCCAACATTACTGACGCTACTTGATCGACGGGTGTGATGTCGAGAATCAACTTTTCATTCGCGGGTATCTGGGTTTGTCCTTTCAGCACCAGAAAAATTATCGGCGCCGTGGTGGTGAAGCCTTCGTTCCAGCCGGGAAAAGGATAGGCAAGCGCAGACTCAACAATACTTGGGCGTACGATACTGCGAACGAGCCCGGTCTCCGCAGCGACGAGTTGTTCGCCCAGCGACTTTGTGTAGGTGTAGATGTTGGGCCAGCCCCACCAGGCAGCGCGGTCGACGCCAAGCTCGGTAAGGCGCGTGCGGATCCAAACCTTTCGTTCTCTGGCTACTGCCAGTCCGAGCGAGTCCGGATCTTGGGCATCGCGGTTTTCTTCGTTCAAACGTTTGCGCGCCAGATCGCGGAAGCGCGCTAGCATCATCGCGTCGCGAGCCTCCTCACGCACGCGTTCGGCTAGCTTGGCGCAGTCCGCGATCTCTTGTTCGGCATCGAATTCAACGCCGAGGAGTTCGTGCTTGCGCGGGAAGTAACCGACAACAGGATCGTTTTCCCACACCGGACCGGAGCGATTGCCGGCAACAAAGCAGGTCGACACGTGAATTAACGCCGGACGCTTCATTCGCTTCGCAAAAGCAATCACGTTTTGCGTGCCGACAACGTTGGTGCGCAGGGCGCTCTCGAGAGTGGGATTGAACGTAACGTTGCCGGCGCTGTTGAGTACGACGTCGATATCGTCGGCGACGGCTTGGGCCTGCTCTTCGGAGTAGCCCAGGTTCGTTTCGCCAATATCGCCACCGAGCACGACGACTTTGTCGCGAATGAATCCATCGAGCGCGCTACCGTAGCGTTCGCGCAATGGATCGAAAGGCGGCGCCGTGATAACGCTGTTCCAAAAACGCGCTTCTGACTCTTCCTGCGAACGGGCCCGAACCGTGACGTAGACTCGCCCGATGTTGGGAAAGCCATGCAACAGCATGCTGAGCGTAACTTTCCCAAGGAAGCCGGTGCTCCCGATCAGAAAGATCTTTCGATCGTTAAAGATTTCAGAAGGCGATAGACTCATAAGTCGGTAAATAGTAAATCGGAAATGGTGAATAGTTGTCTCACGTTGATAACTTGCATGGTTCCGAGAGATTCGGTAATTAACCCTGACTATTTACGATTGACCATTTACGATTCACCGTCCTAGTAAATCGTGAATCGTAATTGGTAAGTAGATAAATCGCCGTTTAGCAGAACTCTGGTTAGGAACGACTAACTTGAACCAGAGGCACCTATTTACGATTTACCATTTACGGTTTTTCTCACTCCATATCTGCGATTGCGATGATCGGCTGATGCAACATCGTGATCTGTGCGGAGCTGCCCATATAACTTCGCGCCATCGCTATCGCTTCGGTTAAGTTATCCGCCCGCTCCCAACCCATCATTGCCGGCACGTGCGCATTTTGGGCCCCGGCGGCGATCACATGGCCGGCGTGTTGACGCCCACCCTCGCCCCAGTACCACATGAAGAACGGGTGCGAACCGTGATAGGCGTTGCCGCGGCGATACATCTCCACGTAACTCGGATTGTTGGCAAACTCCTGTTCATACTTGTCGCGTAAGACGTTGGCGTCGCGCGTTTCCGGCAGCAGCCGATTGAAGAACTCGATATAACTCGGGTGGAAGTTGTGATCGAATTCATCGTTGCAGGGATGATGGAGGATCAGCGTGCCACCCTTCTTCAGCAACGGTTTGCCGCGATACATGTTGAAGTGATAGCCGAGCGCCATCACCTGCACCAGCAGCGGATTCAAAATCGAATTGATGCTGTAAGGCGACATGTCCGGCACCGGGCAGATCAGAATGTCACACTGGCCCTTAATCGGCACCACATACTGCTCCATGCTCTTGGCGATGATCAGATCGTGAACCGGCTGTGTTTTTCCGGCGTGGCAGGCAATCATCTCGTAGCTGCTCTTGAGCGAGTTGTACATCGCGCGCTTGGCCGGCCGCGGCAGCTTGTTCATAGTGAAGCGCATGGCTTCATACTTCATTCGGTCGAAAGCGGAGAAGTCGTCCTCGTTCTTAGTCAGGAAACCCATGTCAGCGCCGAAGATGTAGTTGTTGACCGTGGTCTCGATATGAAAGACGTTCAGATGCTCGTCCGCAATTTCACCGACGCGGCTGATCACGCGACCGAGTTCCGAACCCGCAGGATCCATATAGCTATGTGAGGCACGAATAACATCAGGATTGTGATGCGCCCGCAAAGATTCGTAGTCGCAGAGTCCGACTCCGACTGATTTGTGGCCGCCGTTCATCGGCACGAAGTTGAAATTCAGGTAAATGAGCAGATCGCTTTCAGCCGCGCGGCGGTTGATGCGGAGCGGCTCTTTGTGGCGCGTTTCGCCGAGCAGCACGAGATTGCTGGGGTCTTCGGCGTCGTGGTTGTAATAACGATCCGGGTAAAAGTCGTCCCAGATCTTTTGTCCAACCATGCGCTTCATTTCGGCGGGCGTCATTTTACGATGGACCGAAATGGCGATGATGATGTGTACGTCGTCAACGCCGTGACCGTGAAGCATCTCGACAAGGATCTCAAGCGCGGTCTGGCGAATGTCGGGAGTTTTCATCGGCGGGATCGGCATGCTGATGTCGTCCACGGCGATGGTCACCTTCATGCCCGGCTCAAGTTGGGCAAACAGCGGATCGCAATCGTGCGGATGATTGAGTGCGTAACGAATCGCAGCCTCGCGGTTTACCAAACCCTTGATCGGCGGGTTCGGATAGATAACGCGCGTGCCGACCGGCAAGTCTTCGAGCAGGAAATCCATTCCGGAAGCGATAATGCGCGGCGCGCTGTCGCGATCAATGTAAACAACCGATTCGTGCGTCTTTTTTCTAAGTTGAAGTGCCATAATTTAGAACCGGTAAATGGTGAATGGTAAATGGTAGCAAGCGGCTTGGGTGATTGATGTCTAGCGCGCGTTAGTGAAATCTGGTCCAACTCTAATGTGGCGCGTAAAGCCAGTTATTAGTCGTCCGATTCTCTCGAGTTGG
>DASYMB010000439.1:0-8377 GCA_036009285.1 Pyrinomonadaceae bacterium
CAGTTACTACACGCAGATTCGTTCCAATGCCGTCGCCAGCTACCTGGTTAACGGGTTGGATGGATTGACGACCTATACCGCGACACCGACTGGTCCTACGTCAACCGGTTTTCCGACCTGCCTGACATGCGTTCCGGTGAACGTGGATCCGAGGACTGTGCCGGCTTCGGAACTGCCGGCGCGCGACATCGTGATCCGCGCGGGCCGGCGAGCGTTCTACCAGGCTCAGTTCGCGAAGTATGGTCTCAACTTCGATCTGCTGCCGAATTATCCCGACCAGTTAGTGAACCCACGCAGTCAGGTGGTATCCATCGGAGCGGAGCGCGAGGTGGTAAAGGGGTTGTTCATCGGGGGGGATTACGTGCGTCAACGTTTGAGCGGCATCGATCGCACGATCGATTTGAATGCTCCGACGCCATTCCCTCGCACGACGACGGGTCCGGCCTCCATTAGACCTGTGGCCACTGCTAACGGCACGCGTCCAATCTTGCCCGTCAATGGCGGCGTACGTCAGGTCAACGTGTTGACGAACCTTGGCGTGGCCGATTACAGCGGCTTGCAAACGCAGATCACTTATCGCGGCAACCGAAAGATGTACGCCGCCCTCAGCTACACTCTGTCGAAGGCGACCAACACCACCGAACCTGATGGTAACGGCATCGGGCCCAACGAGAGCCACCTCTCGCAGCTCAAGGAGGTGGAACGCGGACCGAGCGTAGTCGATCAGCGCCATCGCGCCGTCATCACGTTTACTTACAAGTTTCCTTATAACTTCACCGCCGGTACGTTGACGCAGTTGGCGTCGGCGCGTCCCTTCAACTCCACGACTGGCGTTGACAACAACGGCGACGGCATTAACAACGATCGGCCCGTCATCAACGGCAGCATCATTCCTAAGTCTGCATTTCGCGGTACTCCGACGCAGGACGTCGCGATTTTTGTGGAGAATCGTATCAGCCTGTCGGAACGCACGAAGCTCCTGCTCAGGTTGGAGGGCTTCAACATCTTCAATCACGGAAACTTTCTCGGACGGGGAGTCACGACTTACGGCAATGGCGCGACCGCTGATCCGACGTTCGGTCAGTTTGTTGGGAACGTGGGGACGATTACGAACGCGATCCCGGCGTTTGCAAACATCGACCCACCGCGGATGTTCCAGTTGCAAGCCCGGTTCATCTTCTGAGTGAAAGCGCCGAGGTTCAGTAAATAAAGAGCGCTGGACCTGCAGCACTCCTCATTTATTTTCGGAGGCTTCGGACAACAAGCTCGTAGTGTTCCATTAGTGTGTTGCTAAAAGAGGAGACAGCTCGAAGGCAATGAGGTCAGTACCAGCTCGCGGTAGCGGGTGGGCTTGCTCCCGAATAAGATCGCTGCGGCAAAACCAGATGATCTTAGCGTTATAGCTGGTCCATCGACAACCCACCCGCTACCGCGAGGTGGTACTGACCTCACCTCGTAGTAAGATACAAGCTAGCGCAGGTTCCGGCTGTCGTGAATGGTGGTTGGAAAAAGCGGTACTGGTATTGGCTCGAATGGCTGGGCCAGTTGGAACTGCTTCTTTTTCCCGACTACGTAAAGCCGCATGGCCAGCGCCAGAATTCCCAGCGCGATACCGATCCAAATTACGGCCCAGGCAAATGCCGGAATGCCGGTAGCGATTGCCATGTTCACGGCATCGGTTGGCACCGATGGTGCAAACGGCGAGGACAGGAAAAAAACCGTCTTCAGATCGAGCAGCGCGTTGAGCACGCATTGAACTGCCAGCAGGCTGACGAAGAACGTTGCCAGGCGCGCGCCGGCATATCTCGCTACCAACACCAACCCCACGGTCAGTAGCGTGCCCGCCAGGATCGTAAACGGAAGTCCAGACGATGCGGCGCCGGAAACGATCGGTTTGATCAGCCCATAGATTAACGTGAGGGCAAAAACCAAAGCGGCTGAACCGATTAACACCACGCGAGCCGCCACGGCCTTACGAATCAACACCAGCAACAAAGCCCCGAACGCCATCGAGCCGAGATAGCCGGCGCTGGCTATGAACATCTGGGAAATGGTCCCGCCCTGCGTTGTGTATGTTTCGCCGCTGGCGTTCGTTGCAATGCTCAAGCTGGCGACGGAATTGCCCGTCAACAGCGCTGCAATAGCATGTCCGCCTTCATGTATGAAGGTGACGAAAATGCGAAACGGGTACGTCAAAATCTCGGCATAGGGAATGAACCAAAGGACGATGGAAATCGCAGCCGCGACGAGTAACAGGCTTGCCTGGGGGCGCGCATCGCGGGAAATTCCTAACTTCATATCCTGGTCTCCATTCGAAACACTCGATCTCAAAGATGAGATCCGAAAATTGATCTGGAATCTGAGATTTCAAATTTTAGATGAAATCCGATTAACAACACTTGACTAAACGCCTTTGAAATTAACGATGTTCCGTCTTTTTGTCCGTAGTCAGTCGCAGGTAGTCGCCCGACTTGCCGCCTGTTTTGCGTTCCAGGCGTACATCGGAAATGACAATTCCCTTATCGAGTGCTTTGCACATGTCATAAATCGTGAGCGCCGCGACTGAAACCGCGGTCAGGGCCTCCATCTCGACCCCAGTCTGCGCGTTAGTTGAAACGCTTGATTCCAGATGTATGCCGTAGTCTTCGATCTTCGCCTGTATGTCGACGTGCGTTAGTGGCAGCGGGTGGCATAGAGGAATCAGCTCAGCAGTTCGCTTGGCGGCCATGATGCCCGCGAGTCGTGCGGCTTCAAGTGGATCGCCTTTCGGAGTTCGATGGTCCTGAACCGCGGTCACCGTTTCTTTTGACATCAAGACCCGCGCTGACGCAACCGCCTGCCTCGTTGTAGTCGGCTTGTCGCTGGTGTCGACCATTTTCACGCGGCCCTCGTCGTCGATGTGGGAAAGTTGGTCCATTTTTTACACCAGACACGTGTGTGCGGAAGATAACATTTGTGCTATTGCCTTTTATGACCTCAAATAATAATCTTACTATAACTCTTCAACGCAAATCCGATCATTGGGCAGTAATCGTAGAATAAGCATTAGACAGTCGATCGAAAATTTCACGCCTCCCGGGCAGAAGAGCTGAGAGGAGATTGAAAGGTCGGGTTCAACTAATGTCAGCGTCGTCGGGAAACAAGAATATCAAGCGCAATACTTCATCCGGGTATAGCGGCATTGAAGAACATTCAGGCCCGGTGCATTCCCTCCTCGAACATACGTCCGTAGTGATTTTTCCGGTAGTGTTTGTCTTCAATTTATATTGGGCCAGCTCGCGCCTTTACGAACTCGAGCTGGTTTGGCTTTTAGCGCTTGCGGTTCCGCTCGGCATAATTGGGGGCGACTTCATTTCGGGAATTGTGCATTGGGCCGCGGACACGTATGGCTCCGAAGATATGCGATTGATTGGGCCGAGTCTCGTAAAACCTTTCCGCCTACATCACATCTATCCGCGAGATATCTGCACCCACGGTCTGGTGGAGACTACCGGCAACGTTTGCATTCTTGCTGTCCCGGTTCTCGCAGCGTGTCTTTACCTGATGTGGTTAATGCCGCATTCCGGCTTGCTGGCGTTTTCGGTAGTTTCTTTTACGCTCGCGGCGGCGGCAACTGTCGCGACTAACCAATTTCACAAGTGGGCCCATCAGGAAAGCCCGTCCGCTTTTGCGCGCTGGCTGCAACGAAGACGGCTGGTGCTGGAACCGCAGCATCACAAGCGGCATCACACGCAGCCTTTCGATGTGAACTACTGCATCACCAATGGCTGGCTCAATCCACTATTAAGTAGACTCAAGTTCTTTCGCCGGCTGGAAGCCGCGCTTGGTTTTTTCGGAATCAAGACTGCAAGAGATAAGGACAACGCCCACAACTAAGCTCGACACTCAAAACGTATTAGTTAAGAGTTCAAATTCTCCGACAGTCATAAACCTCGACCAGCACTGGGCCCGATCTTACTGGGACCGCGGGCGCCCTCGCCCGCTTAGTAACGACTTCACTCCATTTACGCTGGAGCTAATCGCTTAGACAATGTGCCATTCCAGGAGGGCGGGCGAGGGCGCCCGCGGTCCCAGTCAAACAGTTGACTTTAACGCCGCACGCCTCGTACCAGCACATACTCCAACAATCCCATTGTGAATCCGCGATAGACGGCAATGTCCAACAGCAAGCCAAGCCGGGCCAGCGCGAAGCCGCGAATCTTGCTGATGGCCCGAATAGTCTCCGGCCGCATTTGCTCGAAGTAGTAGCCGGGAATGACAGACGCCCCGATCTCTTTTATCTCAACCTCATCGAAGCCTGCAGCTTGCATCTTTTGGCGGTAGACCTCAGCCGAATAGACATTCGCGCGCGGGACCTGCCACAGTTTGCGCGCTGCTTCGGCGACAAATTTTTCAAACAAATTGCGGGGCGGGTTCTTCACGATGAAATCAGCCATCGCAATGACACCGCCGGGCTGCAACACTCTCTTCGCTTCATGTAAAAATTTTTCCCTCGTATCGAAATGCTCTGGGCCTTCAATACTCAACACGTGCGTAAAACTCTCGTCAGGGAAGGGAAGCTGGATGGCTGTTCCATGATGAAAGCGTACGCGATCCTGAGCGCCAGCTTCGCGTGCACGCCGCCTGCCGTGTTCGATGTGTTTCCAGGTTACGTCGAGACCATCGATTGATAACGGCGCGAAATTCTCGAGCAAATAAATATCTTGCGTGCCCATGCCCGGCGCGACGTCGAGTAGCTTGCTGGTTTGGTTGAGACCAAGAATGCTTCCCATCCGATGCACCAGGTTTTCGGCGGCCCTGATGTAATCTGCGATGCCGTTTTCCCAGAGTCCGAAATTCAGATAACCGTTATGCCAGTCCGCAAAGTTTTCCACGCCGCCGGAGTAAAGATTTTCTACCTTGCGTTCGTGCGCGCTTGGGCTCCAGACTTTTCTTTCGGCTTCGCTCATCCAGACTCCGTTCAATTATGTGTCAGAACCACCTGCGTTAGCGGATCGCCTCTGGGTGCCCGTGAGCAGCATGGTAAGAACCGGGCCACCCGCTGACGCAGGTGGTTCTGACAAGATCACGCTGTTGCTTCGACAACGTTTCATTCCGGCAGACGCATAACCCGCACGATTGCTCCCGCTTCGATTACGCCTGTGTCTGGCGGCACAACTATCAGGGACGTTGCTCGCACAAACCCAACGAAATCCGACGAGCCTCCCCATTTTAACGGCTCCGCTGTTAGCAACCCTGCCTCAGTTGTGCTCAGTTGGGCCGGCAGGTAGCTCTCTCGCTCAACAGCCCCTTTTACACTGCGCGCCAGCACTGCCCAGTCATGAGTTAGCGTCGAATCTTTCGCCCCCTGCATCGCGAGCAGTGCGGTGCGTGCAAAGAGATTGAAAGTGACTGACACCGATACCGGGTTACCCGGCAGACCAAAAAAGAGCGTGCCATTTGGCAAACGAGCAAAGACCGTGGGCTTACCCGGTCTGAGCGCAACACGTTCGAAGAAAAACTCGGCCTCGAGTTCCTTCAAGGCAGGTTTCGTGAAATCGTAAACGCCCACCGAGACCCCGCCGGAAGTGATTACTACATCGCTGCGTTCCGCCGCTTCACTAATCTGCCGCTTTAATAAAGAGGTGTCATCGCCGGCTAGCGGAAGGCGTTGCACAATAGCTCCGGCCAGCTCTGCATAGGCGCCGATCGTAAAATTGTTGGAATCGCGTATTTGGTCCTTACCGGGTTTTTGGTTTATCGCGACGAGCTCGCTGCCGGTTGCCAGTACCGCAACCCGCGGGTGTCGGCCAACCTTGATTTGAGCGTAGCCAAAAGATGCCAGCACCGCCATCATCGCTGCGTTTATTTGCTCGCCTGCGCTTAGTACTTTTTCACCGGCTTTGATCTCGCTGCCGCGCCTGACGATCGATCGCCCCAGTGCTACCGGTTCCAGAATTTCAACCTCAGCGACACCATCAACCCTTTCAACCTCGTCGAGCTCGCGCGTCAGCTCAACCTGCTGCACACTATCGGCGCCTGCAGGAACGGGTGCGCCAGTCATGATCCTAACCGCCTCGCCCGGCTTCAGCTCCTGATGCCAACCACGCCCCGCCGCCGATTCGCCAACGATCTTCAAACGCGCCGGAACGCTCTGCACGTCACCCGCTCGAACCGCATATCCATCCATCTGCGAACGATCGAAGGGCGGCAGATCTGAATCCGCAACGATGTCCTCAGCAAGATAGCGCCCGCACGCGTCAGCCAGCGCCATGCGTTCACTTGGCAACGCGCCGGTTTTCTCGCGGACGATATTGATTGCTTCAGAGACGGGGATCATTGGCTGGTTCTGGTCGGACTTAAGCCTGGCCGCATCACGTTGCATCAAGGTTCGACTCTAAACTTCGTAAGTAAAAATGAAAAGCGGTTGCCCTTCATTTAGCTGAAGTGCAACCGCTTCAAAGTGGCGGAGCCGACGGGACTCGAACCCGCGACCTCCGACGTGACAGGCCGGCGTTCTAACCAACTGAACTACGACTCCGCATTTCAGATCTCAATTTCGAGATCTGAGATTTCAAATTGGTAGGCACGGAGGGACTCGAACCCCCAACCTCTTCCTTGTAAGGGAAGCCGTCTACCATTGACGTACGTGCCTACGGTAGGACAGACCTTCGCAGTCTGTCCTCTGCCAAGAACCCTGACAGACGGGAATGTCTGTCCTACGAAAATTCAAGGGCACGTCCGCTCGAGTATTAAAAAGAACGTCATCACGGCTACCATCAACCAATGGAGCCTGAGTCGTCATGCTAAGAGAAGGCAGCGAGGCTGTCAAGGTGCGCAAATTGAGGTGGTCAGTCTCTCAGAGACAATTTTGCAGTCTCTGGTTTTCCCGGTTATAGTTTTCTCATAAAGTCTGCTATCGGGCTCCCCAGCAATTCGTGACGCAATCAGTGAAGATCAAGTCGATGCAATCCTTTCCAAGATATGTCGTACTGCTCTCAGGACTATTGTGCGCCGTGATTTTCGGTTCCTGGGGCGCGCCGGTGGTTGGACAGCAGCCTAATCAGCAACGCCCGCGCAGAGTCAATCCGGATCGAGAACAGTCTAAGGGCACGGTCGACAAACCGGCGGATGATAAGGTTGACGAGGTTGACGAAGGAGACGTGGTGCGCGTCGAAACACAGTTGGTCTCGGTACCCGCGGTGGTAACCAACAGCTCCGGACGGCCGCTCGCCGGATTGCGCGTCGAGAATTTCCTACTTTTCGAAAACGGCCAACAGCAGCACATCACGAACTTCGCGACTACCGAAGCACCATTTGAAATCGCGCTGTTGTTAGATACGTCCGGCTCGACGCGCGCGGATGTGGGCCTGATCCGGCGGGCAGCGACGGCTTTTATTGAGGCCTTGCGGCCTGGCGATCGCGTGGCGATTATTGGTTTCAATACCACGCGGCAAGGACAGGCGGTCGCTGCAAAGGTTGAGGTCCTGGCAAAACTCACCGACGATCGTAAAATTCTACACGAGGCAATCGAGGACCTCGGCTCCAGCAATGGCACTCCATTCTACGACGCGCTCGAACGCATCGCCGACGAAGTATTTCACGAGCCGCCTCGAGAAGATGTGCGTGGCCGGCGCGCCGTGGTGGCGTTGACGGACGGCGTGGATTCCACCAGCGAATCAGATTTTCAAATGGCGCGATCTAAGCTGGGCCGCGCCGGAGTCGCCTCCTACTTCATTCAGGTCAACACCGAAGATTTCGTGGAAGATCGTTTACTCAAAGACTGCCAGGACGACGGCCGTTTGACGCTTTCGGCGAAACAGTTGCAGCGCTACCGGCAAGTTTTCTTTCCGCGTGCGCGTCCGGAAGATTACGTGGATTTTTGTCAGATGGGCCAGTTTGAAAGAATGCAAATCAGCCGCGACCTCTACAACCTCGCGCGCCGCGAAATGGACGAGATGGCAAAGACGAGCGGTGGCAAGAATTTCCTGGCGGCCAGTCTGCAGGATGCGCGCGCGGCTTTCGCGCGGGTAGCGACAGAGATCGGCACGCAATACAGTTTGGGTTATTATCCAACAAATAAAGCGCGCGACGGTAAGTTTAGAACCATTCGCGTCGAAGTTCAGGGCTCGCGGGACAATCCGCAGGTTCGCGCGCGAGAAGGATATTACGCGCCGAAGAGTTAAGATAGATTTTCCATTTCTCATTTGACCTTCGCGGATTCAAGTTGGAAGAAGTGCAACAGATCGTTGTTTGCCGCTTTGCCCCAGAGGGGCGAGATGTTTATAGCTTGGCGGTCCTTTCTTTACTCCGGCGCTCCGTGGGAGCGCAATCGCTAATGCATGCCCGAGCGAAGGCCGGGTTTCGCTCCTGACGGAGCGAGATCTTTGAGTGCACT
>DASYMB010000440.1:0-6058 GCA_036009285.1 Pyrinomonadaceae bacterium
GGTTTTTCCAAGCGAGCTTGTTCGGGGACAAACCCACCCGCTACCGCGAGGTGGTATTGACCTCATTGTCGTCGACGTCTTTTTACAACACACTAATGAAGTGATCAACCTGCTAGTTCATGTCAACATCTGATCCGTTCCACAATCTGATTGCGCTCCTGCAGCGTGCTTACTCGGCCGAGCGAGCCGCAGCCTATGCCTACCGTGGCCACTGGCATTCGGTTGTCGATGCGGAGGAAAGAGCTCGGATTAAACAAATCGAGGACGAAGAGTGGCATCATCGCGAGCTCGTGGGAGAGATGCTCACGAGCTTAAACGCAACTCCCAGCCGGCAGCGTGAAGTTCGTTCATTGATGATCGGACGAGCGCTCGGTTTTCTTTGTCACCTGATGGGCTGGTTGGGGCCAATGTATGGCGCGGGGCGGCTCGAGAGCCGGAACATTCGCGAGTATGAGACTGCAGCGAGATACGCGCGCGATTGCGGTCGCGAAGACTTCACCGATTGTTTGCTGATGATGGCGGAGGTGGAGTGGGAACACGAACATTACTTCCGCTCACGCGTATTGCTGCATTCACTGGGGCGACGACTGTCGCTATGGCCGCCGCCACCGGCGAAGGAAACGATTCGAGAATCGTTCGCGCGCGAAGCTGAAGAAACTTCGACCCTGGTGGAAGCAGCCAGCTAATCCGGGGGACAGCGTGCGCTCGCCCGCCTCATGCGACAGATTCACTCAGGAGACGGCTATAAATCTAGGCAATATGGCATTCAACGCAAGCGGGCGGGCAGACGCCCGCGGTCCCAGAAAACTGGCGGGCATTGTGTAAACCAAACTGTTAGTTTGCGACCGTGGAAGAACCGCGAGCTGAATTACAGCGCATCGTCGCAAACTAACAGTTTGCTTTATAGGCCTCGCTGGAACTGCCACGGCGGCGCGTGGTAATATCCAAACACTTTAGGAATACCAGCCCGCACCAGTGACAGCGCCGAGCACGAGCCATGTGGAATAAGCAAACTTTACATCATCGCCCGCTTGATAGCCGCTGTAATCTTTTCGCCGACTAGCAGTCTTTCCTTTTTACCTTTCGCCAACTGATTGACGAAGCGTCTCGACTTTATTTTGTCGAGCATAGTTGTTTCCAGGAGAGGTCAGTTTTTCGGCCAGCCGCTACCCCGGCGGTTCTGACAAGCCGGCCGGTTATCAAGAGGAGAGCGCATTATGTCCAGCAGCACTATGGCACCGCCCCAGCGTCCCGAGATCAAAACTGCTTTGCCTGGTCCAAAGGGTCAGGAAATCATTGCGGCCGACGCACAGTTTGTTACACCTTCGTATCCCAGACCTTCTTTCAAGCTGGTCGCTGAGCGCGCTCAGGGCGTTTGGGTTGAGGATGTTGACGGCAACACTTTTCTCGACTGCAACGCCGGAGTCGCGGTCTGTTCAACCGGACACTGTCATCCCGAGGTCGTGCGCGCGATTCAGGAACAGGCAGCGCAACTCATTCACATGTGCGGCACCGACTACTACTATCGCCACATGCCGGCGCTCGCGAAAAAGCTAGACGAGATAGTGCCGGTTCCCTCGCCTACCCGAACTCACTTTGCAAACAGCGGCACTGAAGCGGTCGAGACGGCATTGAAACTTGCAATGCACGCCACCGGCCGCGAGAAGTTCATCGCCTTCTTCAATAGTTTTCACGGACGCACGCTGGGATCGCTTTCGTTGACTTCATCGCGAGCGGCTCAGCGACTGGGATTTAAGCGCCAGGCGCTGGACGTGGTCCACCTGCCCTATCCCAACGAGTTTCGGAACCCTTTCCGCGCCGAAGATTGCGGTGATGGCGGCGCCGGACAAGGAGCACTTAACTGGATCGAGGAACGCCTATTCAAAACCACCACGCCTCCGGAAGAAGTTGCTGCGATCGTGGTGGAAGCGGTGCAGGGCGAAGGCGGATACGTACCGGCTCCGAAGGGTTTTCTAAATGGCTTGCGACGGATTTGCGATCAGCACGGTATTCTTTTGATTATTGACGAAGTGCAATCGGGCATGGGGCGCACCGGGAAAATGTTCGCGTCTGAACACTACGACGTGCAACCTGATATCGTCTGCATTGCAAAAGGTATCGGTTCAGGTTTGCCGATCGGTGTCTGCGTCGCTCGCGCTGAGTTGATGAACTGGAAGCCAGGCGCGCACGCATCGACTTTCGGCGGAAACCCGGTCTGCATCGCCGCGGCCTTAAAGACCATTGAGCTGCTCGAAGGCGGCCTGGTTAAGAACAGCGCGGAGGTCGGCGCTTACTTGAAAGCGGGTTTGGAACGCTTGCAGCAGAAGTATGATTGCATTGGCGACGTGCGCGGAATGGGGCTGATGCTGGGGGTTGAGTTTGTCGAAGATCGCAAGTCAAACAAAGCGGCGCCGGAACTGCGGGATCGGGTGGAGATTGCCTGCTTCGAGCGCGGCTTGATTATTCTCGGCGCCGGCGCAAACACAATTCGCTGGTCGCCGCCGCTGATCCTGACTAAAGAAAACGTGGATGTGGCGTTGGAAATTTTCGACGAGGCGATAGCCGCCTCGGTCTAAGGGCGCCTCGCGGCTTTGCCGCCCGATGTGCGGAAAGGCTTCGCCTTTCCGTAAGGTACCAACACTCTTGAGGCTGCGCCTCTTTCAAACGGAGGCGCAGCCTCAATATCATTTAGTGGGTTCCGGAAGGGCGAAGCCCTTCCGCACATCGGCGGCGGAGCCATCAGCATTACCGCGCATGAATCCAATCCTAGCTTGCGAGCTTTTCAGAAATCTCTTTCATGCGCGCCCGTAACCGATTTTCATCAACCGTTGTGACGCGGCCATCACGATAGACTTCCCTTCCCGCAACCACAGTTGAAATTACATCGCGGCCCGATGACGCGAAGATGAGCGTCCCACCAACATCGTAGGAAGGAATTTGATATGGACCCTCCAGCGAGACAACAGCAAAGTCTGCTTGCAGGCCGGCCCTCAATTCACCGATTTGTCCTTCCCTGCCCAAGGCGCGCGCTCCACCCAGGGTAGCCACGCGAAGAACGTCATCGGCATTCAACCATGGCTTTGCGCTACTGATCGACTTGCCAGAGTCGCCGGTAACAAGCGTTTCCGATCGCGCCAGCAACAACGCAAACCGCGCCTCATCGAGTAAGTCACAGGTGTTATTGCTGGCTACGGAGTCGCTGCCAAGTCCCACCGCAATGTTCTTCTCCATCATCCTGCCGAACGGCGCGCGGCCGTGGCCCAGTTTCGCATTCGACTTCGCACAATGGGCCACGCGCGTTTCGGTTCGTTCAAGAATATCCAGATCTGTTTCGTCAACGTGAATGCAGTGGGCCAGTAGTGGTCGAGTCTGGAGCACGCCGAGGTCATGCAGATACTGAATCGTGGAAACTCCGGGAGCCTGCCACTCAATCCCGCGCTTTCGTAGTCCATCCGCAAAAGGTCCTCGTCCTTCGCGCAACAGCGAAAGCTCCATCGTAGTTTCCGCGGCATGCATCATCATGGGAAGCGACTGAGCCAGGGAAAATTCCGCGATCAGTTCAAGCTGCGTAGCGCAGACTGTGTAAGGCGCATGCGGTGACACGCCGCATTTGACCAACGACGTCTCGCGTTCGCGTAAACGAGCAACTTTTGTTTTCAGCTTTTCAAAGTTCTCTTTTGCCAGCCGCGGATCCGGACCAAACGACTCTTGAAACACGATACCGCGCAAGCCAACGTCACGAAGCGCATTCATGCTCTCGAGGGCCGAGTCGCTGGCATCGGCAACACACGTCACGCCGGCGCGGGCTGCTTCCGCGGCTCCCCACGCGGCCGAAACGTTGAGGTCGTCAGCGGTCAGTCGCTCCATCCGCGCGGCGGTTAGTTTCCGGAGCCAGGCGAAAAAGTCAGTCTCTTCATTCTCGAGAAAGCCACGCATTGCAGTTAGCTCGAGGTGGGAGTGAGCGTTTACTAATCCGGGAATGATCACAGACTCGCCAAAATCGCGGATGGTCGCTTGCGGAAATTCTTCGGCGAGCGTGGCGCGACTTCCCACCGCACTGATTTGCTGCCCCTCGACGGCGATAGCGCCGTGGGCAATCGCCGGCGATGAAACGGGTAGAACCCAGCGCGCGCAGTAAAGTGTGGCCATACGTTCAACTAGAAATATCCAACCCTCCCCAACGGTCGGGCTTCTGCTTGTTGTCTGCTGCCGTCTGCCTCCTGCTCCTGGTTACTGCCCCTTGGCCTGCGCGGGTCCTTTTAGTTTGTGATAGCGATCGAGTATGGAACCGACGTAGGCACGCGTTGACGGAATTTCGATCCGGTTCATGAACTCGTCGCCGGAGAGCGCGCGGGCGCCCTCCGAAACTTTCCCCCACTCCGCGGCCCGGCTGGGGCCGGCATTGTAGGCGGCAATCACGCGCGGCTCCGGGTCGGGAGTATCGCGATACTGCTCGTAGATTTTCTCGAGATACCAACAGCCAATCTGAATGTTTCGCTCGGGGTCGCGCAGCAAGCTCGCCGGATTCTGGGTCATCTGTCGTTCCAACTCGTGCATGCCCGTTTCCGCGGCCCACTCTCGACCGACCGCCGGCGTGATCTGCATGAGTCCAATCTCGCCGTCCTTGCCGTTTTTCCAGGGACTGAAATAAGTCTCTTCATAAATAACGCTCCACACCAGATCGGGATCGAGACGATAGACCGCTGCCTGTCTGGCAATCAAGCCATCGTAGCGATGAATCCAATACTGATTGAAGAAATAGAAACCGAGCAGCAGTGCGAGGACAATGAGGCTGCCGATTAGGAAACGTTTCATTGAGATACCCGAAAAAGGGACAAGGGTAAAGGGGAAGGGATAAAGGTTATTACAAGCCTTGCGCTCGTACCCCTTTTCCCTTTGCCCTTTACCCTTTACCCGTTGCTCTACCTTTGCCTTTACCCTTTGCTTCCTAGTTTCTTCGTTTGAGTCGGGCCCAGAAGTTGGCAGTTGAAGTCGAACTATCCACACCTTCATAACGCGAACTCAGCGCCAGTTCATCAAGCACGTGGCCTTGCAACCAGACTTCCGCGTCGAGCATTACACCGGGCGCAAGCGCGTCTCCACGAAGCGCGCGCTGATTCACCAGAATTTCGAGGTTCATTTTTTCAAGGTCCACATGAATCCAGTATAGATCGCTTCCGGAAAGCGGATTCTTGAGCGGCTTAAAAGCAATCACGCGACCCGAAAGACTCCAGTCGTTTTCGTGAGCGGCGCGCGACGGCGCTGCTTTATCGAGCGGCATCCATCTGGTTTTCGTCGGCGCGTTGTGCACGCGAGCACGATAAGCTAATCCGCAAAGTCCCACGTGCAGTTCCTGAGCGCCGAAACAGCCTGGTCCAACCTCGGTCAGGTTTTGTAGTTCAAACAAGACTTCGCAATCCGCACCTTCGCGATAACCGTGAACTACGGCCTCGCCCTCTTCGTCATACTCGGTGAGCGCCCAGGGACTGATCGTTTGAATGTAGCGCGCGCGAAAACCGGGGCGGCAATCGGCATAGAAAACATCGCCACTTCCGGATTCGTATAGGACGGTCCAAACCTCGAGCCCTTCCCCGAGCTTCCAGCAGCGGCCGTGGAGCACTGCACCCCGACGATTAAGTTGCGTGGCTTCGCCCTGATCGCCGGCGCGTTCGGCAAGATAATTAAAAGCCTTCTCGCTTGGCACTTCTAAGCCGATGGTTTCAAACGTTGCGTTCATGATGTGTCGGATCAGATGTCGGATGTCAGATATCAGATGTCGGATTTCAGATGTCAGACCTTGATTCCTCTAACATCTGACATCTGACATCTAGCTTGCGCTATCTCGCCTTTCCGGCGCGTTTCTTCGGCCGCTCATCGGGCGTCTCCAAATCTTCTTCGATCTCAGCGGGCTG
This sequence comes from Pyrinomonadaceae bacterium, assembly GCA_036009285.1. Lineage (GTDB taxonomy): Bacteria > Acidobacteriota > Blastocatellia > Pyrinomonadales > Pyrinomonadaceae > PSRF01. Next base: position 5,913 of record DASYMB010000440.1, read on the forward strand.
CGCTCGCGTTCGGAGCCCGCGAATGATTCGCTCTGGGCCATGCGCAGGCCTGACACCTGAGCGGACCATTTCAGCGAACAGGTCTACATCGTAGTCTACGTCGCGAGACATCTTCTCGCGAATGGCGTGTAACACTTCCAGGAATT
>DASYMB010000441.1:0-5272 GCA_036009285.1 Pyrinomonadaceae bacterium
CGTTACGAAAGTCAGATGATCAGGGCCAAGCTCTTTGGGCTATGGCAGTCGAGACGATCCGCGTTGGTGAAGGAGTGCGCCCTGATACCGTGCGCGATCTCCCTGGCGGCGTTCGCCTGGGAACCCGCACAATACCGGTCACGCGAGATGCAAGAACAATCAGATTTGGAACACAAGGGCCAAACGATTCCGGGGACACTTTGAATGCGGATCGGATGGCTATCGACTACGTCGGACCGCCGGGATCCTTTTCACATCAAACCTATAGTTTCGCAGAAGTGCTTGACGGTCGTGTTCCGCCGCAAAGTTTTCGCGGCAAGTATGTTCTCATTGGAGCGACTGCCGCGACCCTTGGGGATAATGTTGCCACGCCATTCGTGCATGGAGATGGAGTCGCGGGCCAACAACATGGCGAGCTAATGCCGGGCGTGGAGGTCTTGGCGAACTCGCTAAACACAATACTACGCTCGCGTTTCTATCGAGAAATCCCCGATTGGCTGGTCGCCCTACTGGCGGCGCTGATTGCTGCGACCGTTCTCGGCTCGCTCGCATTAGCCCAGGGAAGATTCGAGAGTGGTAAGCAGCTTCTTGTCCTCTTCGGGCTACTAGCAATTATTCTAATCGCGTCTTACGTCGCATTTGTTCACTTCTTCATTGTGCCGCCGATCATGGCTGCGCTGGTTTCATTCGCGAGCGCCGCTCCGCTCGCTCTACTTCATCGATCCCTGAGGGCCAGCGCAGACCTGGACGAACGCATTGCCGAACTAACCAGTGCTGAAGAATTACTTCCGCTGTCGGCGCCGGAATTAGTCTCTGCCGACAACTTGACCTCAAATCCGGCGGCGCTCATTGCACGTTTGACCGGAGCGTCGGCGGTAGGGATCTATACAGGCAGCAGTGAATCGGGTGGACGCCATAAACTGGCAGCGTCCTTTGGCGCGACTCATTTACCCTCAGTAGCTGACACTGACTTGCAGGTCGCCGCGATGCTATTGAATCCCTCGACCCCGATAGACAAAACGACAGATCCCAGATTGCACGCAAACTCCGCTCATGCCGGATCCACGTTGAGAATCAGGCTTGGTGCTCCCGAAGAGCATACGGGCGCACTTACTATCACGCCGCCTCCCGAGATTAATGTTGACACTGACACTTTGCGTCTTTGTACGCAGATCGCAACGAGTTACCTCTCCCGAATTAAGAGCGAGACGGGGACAGGATTGAATTCAGCTTCGTGGCGGCAACTTTTCCCGCGGGGAATTGAGTGGAAGTCACGCGCGCTTGGATTACTGAACCAGCGCATGTTGGCGCGCGCGCGCTTTGTAGATAGGGCGCTTCGCTCGGCAGAAGAAGGTCTAATCGTAGCCGATATCACAGGTTGCATCGCTTTTGCCAATCCTCGAGCGGCGCAAATACTTGGTACGCCGGAGCGAATGCTCGTTGGGAGCGATCTTTTCAGTCGAGTGAGTGACGTCAAGTATCGCTCCGCGGAAGAGCATCACGACCTCGACCGAGTCGCACGCGAGATACTCATGCGTTTGGTTACTGAGCGCACGCGCTTCGAAAGTGAGATCATGGTTAACGACTCTCCGCCACGCTATTGCAATCTGCGTCTTTCTGCCGTGACGTCGGAAAACGATGGCAGCGGTCAAATACTCGGCATAGTTGCGGCCCTCACGGATGTTACGCAGCAGCACGAATTACAGGAGATGAAGACTGACGTGATGACGCTTGTCACTCACGAACTCCGTACTCCTCTCACAGCGATTCAGGGAATGAGCGAAGTACTGGCACAGTTCGAAGTCGACGATAAACGGCGTCGAGAGATGCATCTAGCCATCAATGACGAAGCGAAACGACTGTCATTGATGATTACCGAATACCTCGACATATCGAAACTGGAATCAGGAGCTCAGCCCCTACGCCTGACGGCAGTCCGCATCGGATCGCTCGTGGAGCGTGTGCTGCTGCTGCTTGATCCCGTCGCGGCTCAGCGTCAAATCAGGATCGTGCGGCAACTCGCTCTTAACCTGCCGGGCTTGCTCGCCGATGCTGATTTGATCACGCAAGCCCTGACTAATTTGATAGCAAACGCCATCAAATATAGTCCCATCAAAACTGAGATCACTATTGAAAGCCGCGCCGATGAGGACACTCTGATCATTGACGTGACCGATCAGGGCTACGGCATTCCGGCGCCTTCGCTAGCGCGAATCTTCGAGAAGTTTTACCGGGTACCTCGGGTGGAGGATGCGGACGTTCCCGGCACCGGGCTGGGGCTGGCACTTGTGCGCGAGATCGTCGAACTGCATGGTGGTCGGGTAACAGTCAAGAGCGAGCTTGGAATTGGTTCGACCTTCTCCGTTCGCTTGCCGTTGGCGCGCAAAGACAACCAGGGTGTAGCCTCCAGTAATGAGTAGCCAGCTAATTCTTAGCGCTGGCTCAAACAACGGATAGTAGCCATCGGCCATCCGAGGACGTTGGTAACTGTTATTACTTGCAAAGATGTCCGAAGATTCTCCACATATCCTCGTTGCAGACGACGAGCGCTCGATTCGGTTGACACTAGAGACCGGATTGACACTCAACGGCTTTCGCGTGACGTGCGCGCGCACGGGGCGCCAAGCGGTGGAGGCGGCGAGAGCTTCACGTTTCGATGCAGTGATAAGCGATGTGCTTATGCCCGATGGCGACGGCCTGGACGTTGTCCGCGAACTGCGCACAGTCTCACCAGGCGTTCCTATTATTTTGATCACGGCCCAGGGTTCGGTTGAGTTGGCAGTACGTGCCGTCTCGGAAGGCGCGAGCGACTTCATTGCCAAACCGTTTGAGATCGCTTCGCTTGCGGCACTGGTGCGTCGTCATCTGAGGGCGCGAAGTGAGGCCGAACGAATGGGTACGGCCAATAGTGAAGTTTCGCTGGACGAGTTTTCACGCTCCGGTCTTGTCGGGCGCAGCAGCGTCATGGTTAGCGTCTACAAACTGATCGCCCATGCTGCGCGAATGGACGCCACTGTGTTGGTGCTTGGCGAATCCGGCACCGGAAAGGAGTTGGTGGCGCGCGCCATTCATGACTTTAGCCCCCGCGCCGCCAAGCCCTTTCTCGCGATCAATTGTGCTGGACTAACCGACACGCTGCTCGAAGCTGAATTGTTTGGGCACACGAAGGGCTCGTTTACCGGTGCGACCTCCGATCGAGCAGGACTCTTCGAGGCGGCTGATGGCGGTACGCTTTTGCTCGACGAGATGGCCTCAACCAGTCCTGCCTTCCAAGCGAGTCTCTTGAGAGCGCTGCAACTGGGCGAGGTTCGTCGCGTGGGGTCGACCGAAGTGCGACGCGTCAATGTTCGTGTGATCGCTGCGAGTAATGCACCTTTGCATGAACTCGTGGCAGCGGGAACTTTTCGCCCGGACCTCTTTTACCGACTCAGTGTTTTGACAATCGAGCTGCCGCCGCTGCGCGAACGAGCCGGCGATGTTGAGCCGCTCGCACTCCATTTCCTACGCCGGCTAAACAACGACAACGAGTCGCCGCTGCGCCTTTCCAGCGAGGTCGTCGATGCGCTGAATGCCTATGCCTTCCCAGGAAATGTGCGCGAATTGCAGAATGCCATGACGCGCGCTGCGGCGCTCTGCTCTGGTGGAGTTATCACGATTGACTGCCTCCCCTCGGGCATTGTCGCTGCCGCGCAGAATGCAGCTTCATTCCAGCGTCATGATCCCATTTCTACACTGACAACCGACAGACCAACGATTGAGGAATTACAACGCCGTTACCTGCAGCTCATACTTACTGAGGTTGGCGGCAATCGCCGGCGAGCGGCGAGCGTGCTGGGGCTTAACCGCCGCACGATTCAGCGGCTGATTGCGCGGTATGATCTCTTTTCTCTGGCCGAGAAAGATGTCGCAGCAGACGCCGAAAGTGACATGGACGTCGATACTACGGACGAAGACGAGCCTTAAGTTTAAGTGAACTCAGCGGTCCCCGAAATTAGCCGGAATATCGTCAGGCAAAAGCGATCGACGCTCGCCCGGCTGCTTTGTCGCGGGCTTTTTTCAGTAGCGGCCGTCCATGCGATGGGCGCTGCAACCCAGGCACAGGGAGTGGAAGCTCGGATTGCGAGTGTTAACGGTCGTGCCGTGCTTTCCGGCAATTCTCGCCCAGTATCTGATCTCGTTCGCGGAGTCGCGATTGTGCCGGGCGATGTGATCGATACCCGACCCGGAGGTCGGGCCACTATTCAACTGAGTGATGGCAGCCTAGTAATTGTCCAGCCGGGCTCCGTTGTCGTATTTCAGGATTACCGCAATGCCGGCTCGCTGCGGGAGTTGCTAAAAATTACAGTCGGACGAGTGCGCGTTAGGATTAACCACTTCGGCGGGCGACCTAATCCTTACCGCGTGAATAGTCCGACCGCTTCGATTGCCGTGCGAGGTACTGAATTTAGCGTCGCGGTCTCGGCCGTCGGCGATACGGAGGTGGTTGTCTATGAAGGACTCGTCGAGGTTGCCAGCGTTTCGCATCCTTTGCGCCGCGTCCTGGTCGAGGCCGGACACGGAGTCATCGTTCGCGCAAACGACGACGTCCAGTTTTTTGTGCCCGGTCTGAGCAAAGAGATCGGTGAGCGAACTAAGGGTGAGCGAGGCCACGATCAAGAAAGCTTCGATGAATCCGATCCATCAGTCCCGATCTCTAAGCCAGCCGAGAATTCTCCGCGCACGGCATCAGGAGTCTATGAGCGTTACTTTGACAACATCGTAGAGAATGGCGAAACGCCGCTCCCGTCGCGCTTCGCTGCCTTCCCGGATTCTCATTTTGACAGTATAGAGAATCCAGCCTTTGCGACAGACTTTACGGCCACAGACGGCCGCATCTTCTTCCTGCCATCAATGGGTGGCACGCGCGAGAACGACAACGCGCGGCAACTTTTCGGATTGGGCGATCCGCGCTCGGTTGACTATGGTCTTTCACCTCAGGGTTCCTTGTTCGTGCCGCTGCCGAAATTTCGCGCGGTTATTGGGGGGCGTGTCGCCTATTCGCGCGATGGCTTTCAGGCACTTACTTTGGACAATAACGCGGGGTTGACAGGCGCTTTCTTCGCGCCCGGAACAACAGGAAAACGCGCCATCGATGGTGCGACAACCAACAGACTATTTGCTGCTTCGCTCATGGCAGCGCGCCGGTTTGGCTCCAACGGCCGCACCAGCGTGGGCTTCGGAGTGGACTACTTTTCCACTCGCGGCAGGCTTTCCAACACGATTACGCAAACGG
>DASYMB010000442.1:0-13294 GCA_036009285.1 Pyrinomonadaceae bacterium
ACCAGAGCCCGAATAATCCGTTCCCAGGACCTGATTGAAACCTGCCGGCAAGGTGGTGTCGTTGCGGTAATCATCCTGCCGCTGGGCACTACCGCGCCAGGTGCTGTCGAGATGCCAACTAGTCCAGTTTGGAATACGACGGCTGTTGTTATACGAAAGCGCATACTGCAGCTTCATCATCAGGTAGTTGTCAGGAAAATTCGTATCGGCAGTTGCCCCATTCGGATTGCCCATTAGCAAATGCTCCGCGGGATCGTGCGGTCCGGGCGGAGTAGTAACAGTTAACGAAATGGATCCCGCAGCCATTCGCGCTTGCGCATCGGCGGCTGAGAGCGGAAGGCTCCGGGGTCCGGTAGTTGTTGGGCCCGGTACCACCATCTGAAATGTAAAAACATTATTTCCCGCGGTGGCATCGCCATTACTTCCATCATCGAAAAACGGCTGGGTCGCGGAACCGCCGATTGAAGACAAGTCGCCAGTCACCGTGATCACACTGCTGGGTGGACCAAGCGCCGGTGTAACTGTGCCAGTCAAGATTACCGAAGCACCCTGGGCCACTGCCCCAGGATTTGCTGAGCCTGCTACCGAGAACGCCTGGACGGTTAAAGAAATATTCGTCGAGCCATTCCGCAATTCTGCATCTGCGATGCTGACAGGCAGGGTCTTGATGCCCCCTGACGTGCCGGCCGTCACCGTAGCCTGGTAGGAAAAAATGTTGTCGCCGGCAGTTACGTCTCCGTTGGTTGCATTGTCGAAGAACTGCTGTGTGGCAGAGCCGCCGATTGTCGATAAGTTGCCGGTGACTGTAATGCCGGTGCTGACCGGGGCGGTCCCTGGCGTAACACTTACCGTTAGCAGCGATGAACCCCCGGGAGGCACAGCGTTGGGATTGGCGGCGCCCACTCCCGAGGGATTGCCTGGACCACCACAAAGATGGAAGTCGTCATTCGAGTTGCGCGGATCCGGAGCGCTGGTTTCGAAATCTGCTGAATCGTTGTCTGTCTCATTGCAGCCGGAGTTGAGCCGGAGCGCTGCGGTAGTATTGGTTAGCGCCGGCACGGCCGTGGTTTCGGAGCAGTTGGCGGTCCCGTATCCAACAAAATCAACTACCGTCGCGCCAAACGGGCAGCCGCTGGTGCTCAATGCGGCTGAACTGCTGGTCAGTGCAACCTTAGCGCCGGTGGCACTCATCATGATGCCCCCGATCACATCCGGTGTAGGCAAGTTTGTGGTTCCGCCTGCGCCCGCCGATTCCTGAATCAAATAATATTGTCCAGGCTCGAGCATGACATTGGTGAGAGGTGTAACCTGCCAGGAAACTCCCGCGGCCGAGGCATACTGCACTGCCCAGCCGTTGAGGCTGACGGCCGAGTTCCCACGATTGAAAAGTTCGATGAAGTCGTTCTTGAAGGTCGCACCGGTGTTGCCGCCACCCCCGTAAACCTGACTAATCACAACGCCGCTCGAAACAGCTTGAACGGGATGAACAGCGCTACTCGAGAAGAGAGTCACTAGCAGCGCCGCCAGCGCAGACGCAGCGGCGAAACGAAAATACCAACTATGATAATTTTGCAGTCGTTTAGAATGGGAACTCATACGTCAACCTCAATACCAAGAATTTTGTAAGCGCAGCGACTGCAGAGGTGGGAACTACGAAGGTGACCCGCGGGAAATACAGTGCTCGAAGCGATCGTTGCGACCGAATCTTACCTTTGTTGGACGATTTAGTACAAGAGCTCTTGCAGTGAGTTAATGGCGTTCACCCGGGTGGCCTGCTCCGGTCGTGCTTAGGTAAACTGCGATTAATTCCTTTCGGCTAAAGGCGTTTGAGCGAAAATGAAGACCAGATTCTTTAAAACTCCGTCAGATTTTCGTAAGTGGTTTGAGGCCAACCATGCCTCGGCCGCCGAGCTGTGGGTGGGCTTTTACAAGAAGGACTCGGGCAAAGCGAGCATCACCTGGCCGCAGTCTGTAGCTGAGGCACTGTGCTTCGGATGGATTGATGGGATCAGGAAAAGCATTGACGACAGCAGCTATAAGATCCGCTTTACGCCGCGGAAGTCGCGCAGCACCTGGAGCACCGTCAACATCAAGCGTGCCGGGGAACTTGTCGAACAGGGGCTAATGCGTCCGGCGGGATTCAAAGCATTTGCAGCGCGTCTGGAAAACAGATCAGGAATCTATTCTTACGAGCAACGAAGTGCGGAACTGCCGGACCAGTATGGGAAAAAACTTAAGCAGAACGCGGTTGCGTGGAAATTTTTTCATGCCCAAGCGGCTTCGTATCGCAAGGCTGCCAATTGGTGGGTGCTGAGCGCAAAGCAAGAAGAAACCAGACTCAAGCGGCTGGATAAGCTGATCCAGTACTCCGCGCGAGGAGAGAGAATCCCGCAGTTCACTGCTTTGCAAAAGCCATAGGGCGCGGCGTGCTGCGTAGGCTTGAGGGTTGAATGTCGGTCGCAAACTAACAGTTTGCTTTACTGCTCCGCCTCTGCTGCGGTTTTTTTGCGTAGCGCAAACGCGATCGAAATCAGTGCCCGCGAAGGGCTTCTTCGTATTGTCGTAGAGTGGCAAGAGTAGCTGAATCAGGTGCATGGCTTTATTATCGATTTTGATCGCTGTTCAGTTATTCCAGTAAAGCTTATCTCATACCGGGCTCAGGAGTCTTATGCATATCCGGACGATCTCATTTCTCATCGCGCTTTTTGTGTGCGCTGCGTTTCTCACTTCCGAAGCGCGCGGAGTCGCAGCTACGAAGGCGCGTGCACTGAAGCTGGTGCCGAATCACATCTCGCTCGCCAACGGGAAGTCGTTTGATCTGAATTTGCCGGAGGGTTTTGCTGTCAGCGTAGCGGCCCAGGGACTCAAGCGCGTGCGTTTCATGGCGAAGAGCCCCGACGAGAGAATCTTCGTAACTGACATGTATAACCTGGCGGACAACAGCAAAGGTGTTGTTTACATACTCGACGAATTCAATCCTGCCGGCGACAGCTTTAAGAAAGTCACCACCTACCTCAAAGGTTTGCGCAACCCAAACAGCATCGCTTTCTATACCGACACGACGGGCACTCATTGGTTTTACCTGGCACTAACCTATCGTCTGCTGCGTTACAAATACAATGCCGGCGAGAACACACCAGGGTCACAACCCGAAGTACTTGCGACTTTTCCCGACTACGGGCTGAGCTACAAATATGGCGGCTGGCATCTGACCCGGACGATTGCGATTGGCGCTAACGGTAAGATTTATGTTTCCGTCGGAAGCAGTTGTAATGCGTGCGAAGAGAAGGAGGAGGTACGCGCCAGCATCTTGGAGATGGATCCCGACGGGAAAAACCAGAGATACTTTGCGCGTGGTCTCCGCAACGCGGTTGGTCTGCGCTGGATGAAAGACCGTTTGCTGGCGACCAACATGGGCCCGGACCATCTTGGCGATCACAAGCCGGCAGACACGATGTATGCGGTCACGGCTGAGACGAATTACGGCTGGCCATATTGCTATCAGTCTGGCGCCGCACGATTTGAGGACCCAAAGTTTAACCCTCGCGGGAAGAAGTTGAACTGCCGCAACGTGCCGCTGGCTTTCGCGGCCTTCGATGCACACAGTTCTCCGCTGGGGTTTGAGTTTTTCGACTCGCTCGATATGGGCCCGGTGAGCAAATCGGGCTACGGCGGTCTCTTGCGAGATTCCTTTCTGGTCGCCCTCCATGGCTCGACGAAGAAAAGTCTCGGGCGTGGCTATCGCGTTGTGCGCCTGCAAGAGAATCGCCAGCCCGCCGATCAACCGGAAGACTTTATCGACGGTTTTCTTACGGCGGGGAAAATAAATGGGCGGCCAGTGGACATCATGAGCTTTGGTGCCGCTGGATTTCTTTTGACTGATGATTACGCAGGTGTCGTTTACTATGTCTATGAAAAGTAGTGTCAACTAATCACACTCTTTGGAGCGCGGTGACCTGTCCCGCACTCCAAACATTCGGGGAGGAAGAAAATGCGAAAGCTTGAAAATCAAACCCAACATCGACTGCTGCTGTTTACATTCGTGCTGATGACAGCAGGAGCTCTGTCGACTGTGGTGGGCCAGGGGCGTCCCGATCCGGCGACGCTGATCGCGGCACAGCGTGAAGCTATGAAGCGGCTGGCTGTCATGGACGGAGTTTGGAGAGGACCGGCGTGGACCATCCTACCGTCGGGAAAACACAACATCACCCAGACCGAACGCATCGGTCCTTTCCTGGATGGTTCGATCAAAGTGGTCGAGGGCCGGGGTTACAACGAGGACGGCAGCGTCGGCTTCAACGCCTTCGGCATTATCTCCTACGATCCGGCGACAAAAGTTTATACGCTGCACTCGCACGCGCAAGGACAAGTTGGCGACTTCGTGATCAAGCCCACGGCCGATGGATACACCTGGGAAATTCCCGCCGGTCCGATGACGATTCGCTACACAGCCGTCATCAAGGATGGGACGCTGCGCGAAGTTGGCGACCGAATTGCGCCAGGCAAGGAACCAGTGCGCTTTTTTGAGATGAATCTCAAGCGTGTCGGCGATTCCGATTGGCCCGCAGCCGGTGCGATCACGATGAAGTGAACAGTATGACAGACATTCTGTCTGTCTACAGAAGAAGTCATGAGGCTCAATAGCAAAGACTTGCTGGTTGTAATTCTCATCGGCGCAACCGCGTTACTCGGCTGCTGGAACATTGCCGGCGGCGATGCGCACGCTAAAGGTCTCGCGCAAGCGGCGCGTCTGGGCCGGGAGTTCAAGCTCAAAGCTCGACATCAAGTTACGCTGCCGCGTGAAGGCTTGCGCATCAAGTTCGCTTCGGTGAAGGAAGACTCTCGCTGTCCAGCGGATGTGAAATGCGTCTGGGCTGGGAATGCGGCGGTGCGACTCGAGGTCAGCATGCGCGGTAGAAGCAGCAAGGTTCTGTGGCTGAATACAAACAATAGCTCCTCGGCCGCTACAGAGAATCAGTATCGAGGTTACACGGTCAAGCTGGCGGAACTGAGCCCGTATCCCCGCAGCAACCGGAAGATTGCGCCGGGCGATTACGTCGCTACGCTGCTGGTCAGCAAAAATCCTTAATCTTGCACACAGTATAGAGAGGGCAATTGTGCGGTCGCATCCGGCCAAAGCGGTGACAGGCCACCGCACTCCAAAGTTTTTTGTCATTTGACGGGAAGTGTTGCCTCAAAGTTCCCAGTTGAAGCTCGCCGCTTAATCGAGCGTTCGACCGGAGTAGCAATTCGAGCTGCCGGGCAATTATTAGCAAGTCAACTGAGTTGAAATCTCAAAGGAGCGATAATGAAAATCACCCTACGTCTCTGCGTCGCGGTTTGTCTGGTTCTATTCGCCGGCGGTCTCATCGCCTTAACCGGTGTTAAGGCAACTCGCTTGCAAACTTCAAGTGCAAAGAAACCGGCGCCGGCTTTTAAGCCCACCCCGTTTAAGCCAGCGTGCGCAACCCCCAGCTATCCCGCTCCGGCACCGAAAAGCAGCCCCGCAATCGATGTGCAGTGTGGTCTCGCGGGCGCGGGCAGCGGACCAGAAGGCCAGCAGGACATGACGAAAAATAACTTCTGCGCCAAGGGGACGCCGCAGGCGATCACTATTGCTGACTTGACCGATCTGCAGTCGCAGGTGTTGGCGAACACGGCGATCAATTTTGGTAGTGCGAACCAGGGGACGAGGAAGAAAGGTCCGACGACAAACCGCGCGCCATTGAAGAAACTTGGCGAGGGCAAACTGGTAACGCTGAAAGCATTTGTGCTAATCGCGCGACAGGAAGGCGGTGAAAGCGTCAACTGCGGCAAGAGCGTTCCCGACGGAGCGCTCTTTCACGACATCCATATCTCTCTGGTCGGATCGCCGAGTGTTGTTGACGAGTGCTCCGGCGTGGTTGCCGAGATGAGTCCGCACCATCGTCCGGACGCGTGGACGCACGGCAACGTAGAAAAAGTTTCCCAGGCAAAATTGCCGGTGCGAGTGACTGGCCAGCTCTATTTTGATTCGAGTCACTTCCCTTGCAGCGGTGGACAGGGCGCCGGTGAAGGTAATCCCAAACGCATATCGCTTTGGGAGATTCATCCGATATACAAGTTTGAGGTGTGCACGGCCGACTGCGATGCGGCCGGCACCTGGGTGGCGCTGGATCAATGGGCGATCCAGAAATAATTGGCGGGCTGGGCTGTGAGCGAAGGAGCGAGGGCAAGACGGGGTCCCCGCTCTTTCCCCGGACCACCTCACGATGCTCGCTTTTGAAAAAGATCATTGATCTCGGCGTAGGCAGCCGCATCGCTAAACGATTCGAATGATCCGGTCTCTGCGATGCTTCGCGAGGCGCGCATGAATCCACCCCAGGCGACACAGGCCATCGCCGAGCCGACTGAGATACGACGAACGCCCAAATCAGCCAGGCGTGTCACAGTTAAATCGGAATTGAATTTGGACACTAATACATTGACTGGCTTTGGAGAGACAGCCTTGACGATTGCTTCGATCTCAGCGGGCTCACTCACCCCCGGCGCGTAGAGACAATCGGCGCCAGCCTCGGCAAACGCAACGAGTCGCTTGAGGGACTCGTTGAAAGGATCAGGATGGTCCACCAGCCAGGCTTCGCAGCGGGCTGTTAGCACTGCGGGAACTCCGGAAGCATCGATTGCCTCGCGCGCAGCCTTGATTCGTCTGACGGCCAAAGCAAATTCATAGAGCGGTGCGTTACTGGTTTTGGCTGCACCCTCACTCGCGAGTCCGGTTTCCAGTGCGTCTTCAATGGAGAGTCCGGCGACGCCGGTAGCAACACAGAGGGCAACGTTAATAGCCACACCTTCCGGTTCATCGGCGTATCCGGTTTGAAAGTCTGCGTTGACCGGCAAAGGCGTGGCCTCGACGATTTCGCTGATGTGAGCGAGCATCATGCCGCGCGAAATTGCTGAAACCGAATCCGGCAAGCCTCGCGAGAACGCAAAGCCCGCCGAGGTAGTGGCGAGCGCCTTGAAGCCGAGGTGCTGGAGATAGACAGCGGTGCCAATGTCCCACGGGTTTGGAAGGACAAAGCATCCGGACGCGTGCAAGTCGCGAAACGCAGCGATAGCGGATGATTGAGCGAGACTGATTTCATTCATGCTGCGATTTTACTATCGAGAGCTAAAGGTTCCTAACCGAACACCAGGCACGCTCTTCCCTGGGACCTCGGGCTTCTCGCCCGCCTCAAGCAACAGGTTCACTCAGTAACGGTTCAACCGACTTCTGGCCAAGCAGAAGCCCGACCGTTAGGGAGGGCTCATGATCGCAATTCTGGCAGAAAGCCGAGCCCTTGCTAACGCGTGGGCTTCTGCTTGGGACAGCCTACTCAGCCCATTGACACTTTTCGGGCAAAGTCGGGTTCAACCTATCGATGGCGGGCGAGACGCCCGCGGTCCAGTAAGAGCGGACTTGGCTATCCCAATAGAATTCAACTTCATTGACACTTGCGGCCAAAGCACACTAACCTACGCCCGTCTTCAGTCTCGTCCCGCTTCGCAAATCTCATAACCGCTCAAGTCTAAGGAGCCATAGAATTCGCTATGACGCAGTATGACCTCAACAGCGCTGAGTTCCTTGCCAATCCTTATCCGGTTTATGATCAGTTGCGGATCAACTATCCGATCTTCTGGAGCGCAGAGAATAATTATTGGATCCTGACTCGCTACGCCGACATCGCCTCCCTCGTCCAAAACGATCAGCTCTCTTCAAACCGGATCGCTGCTCACGCCGGCCGCATGCCGGTCCAGGCGGCGACACACTTCCGCCCGTTTCTCACTGCCGTCTCTTCATGGATGTTAATGATCGATCCACCGGATCACACCCGACTCCGCGGTCTCGTCAGTAAGGCTTTTACGCCCCGGGTCGTGGAAAACATGCGCGCCCTGGTCGAGAAACTAGTAGACGACATGCTCGCGCGCGTGAAGCAACAGCATCGGATGGACGTGATGGCTGACCTCGCGAATCCCCTTCCCGCGATCGTGATCGCGGAGATGCTGGGCGTGCCCGGATCAGACCAGCAACAGTTCAAGGCGTGGTCGGATGATATCGCCATGGCGCTGGGCGGCCTCGATAGTGCTGGTTCGAGAGATGAGCTTTTTGCTCTCTATAACATTGCGCAGAAAAGTTTTCTCGATCTCTCGTCTTACTTCCGGGAGAGGGTTGCGGCGTTGCGAGTTCAGCCTCGAGAGAATTTGCTGAGCGCGTTGGTCCAGGCCGAAGAAAAAGGAGACCGGCTAACAGAAGACGAGCTTTTCGCTAACTGCATACTGTTGATGATTGCAGGACATGAGACCACCACGAACCTAATCGGCAACGGTGTTCTTGCTCTGTTAAAAAATCCCGACCAGCAGAAAACACTTCGCCTCAACTCCGAATTAGTCGTCTCCGCGGTTGAAGAGTTGCTGCGCTACGACAGTCCGATCCAGAAGATGGCCCGCATCGCATTGCAAGACATTCACATCGATGGGAAGAAGATCGAGAAGGGCCAACTGGTTTGCTTCAGCTTCGGAGCCGCCAATCGCGATCCGAAACAGTTTGTGTTGCCCGCGCAGCTTGATATTACTCGCCAGCCAAATCGGCACCTCGCCTTCGGACACGGTTTGCACTATTGCGTAGGCGCCGCCCTCGCGCGTCTTGAAGGACAAATAGCTATCGACACCATCTTCCGTCGCTTGCCAGATCTCCGGCTGGAAAATGGAAACCTGGAATGGAATCGCAACCTCACGTTAAGGGGTTTGAAGTCGCTGCCCGTAGCTTTTTCGGGATAATCTTGAATGGGGCTTTACACAAAAGGTGCTTATTCCCAAGTCCGCGCCGCGGACTGGGCGAACGACTCTTTGTCCAAAGCCAATGGAAGGATAAAATCACTTGAGGAGTAATTTTTTTCGATGACATCAGAAACTGATCTCGCCCGCGAATTGTTGCGTCACACACTCGCCACGCTTGCCTACCGCGGCGGCAAAGCAATACGTGACATAAACGTGGACGTCGCCAACTATCGCGCGAGCGAGACTACTCGCACACCGCTGGAAATACTCGCGCACATCGGCGACCTGTTGGAGTGGGCGTTGACGCAGGTCCGTGGAGAGGAAATGTGGCGTGGCGCCGAACCGCAGACCTGGCCACAAGAAGTGGATCGTTTTTTCGCCACGCTGGCGGCGCTGGAGCAATATCTGGCATCTGCAGCGCCGCTGGCTTGCGCGCCGCAGCGCCTGTTTCAAGCGCCAATTGCAGACGCGCTGACACACGTCGGACAGATCGCGATGTTGCGGCGCATGGCCGGGTCTCCAATGCGCGGCGAGAACTATTTCAAAGCCGACATCGAGGCAGGCAGGGTCGGAGCGGAGCAATCTGCACGGCGCTTTGAATTTGATTGAGGTTCCGGTCAGCCAGGTTTATCACGGAGGAGTCTCTTTATGTCGCAAACCGACAGGCTGTGTCCCGATTGCAAGTTAACTCTACAAACTGTTTTGCTTTCAGATCTAATCGGCGGGCAAAAAGAACAGGGCATGGGACTATTTCCGGCGGCGCGGGCCATGTTTGAGTATTTCGATTTTTATGTTTGCGGTCAGTGTGGACGGACACTCGTTTATGCGGGTGACGAGGCGCGAGAGATTGCCGCAAGAAAGTCGAAAGCCCGACCGTGAACAAAACCAGGAAGCTCGCCTCTCATTCACACCGGGGCTTTAGCCAGGTGATTAGATTAGACGGGCGATTAAATCATCCAACCGTTTTAACGGTTTTCTCTCCGGTGCACGTACACTTCCGATGACGTTCATCAGAGCTGCCAAGTTATTATGCTTACCTGATCGGTCGCGAAGAAAACCGTTGAAACGGTTCTTCCATTCGCTTTGGCCTTTTCTATCACCGGGCTAAAGCCGGGGTGTGAATGAGGAACAAGAACCCCTTTTCCCGATAGACGCTAAAAGTCCGTGGCTAAACTCCTGCGGACGCTACGCGTCGAAGACAACCGATCGAAGATTTCAAAAATTGTCTTCAACTTATAACAACTCGCCTCAAGATTTTTCTTACAACCGCGCCGCGTATCTGGTAAAGTGTGCCGCCCTCAGATAACGACGGCATCGACCTGCCGCCAACTGGACCATTGACCCGACTCGCTAACGAAGCACTGTTCGTGCGTGACTGACGTTAGGTCAGCTCTTGCGATGCAAAGGTGGGCCTGTGCGCCGGGCTGCTCTTCATTTCACGAAGGCAACTCGCGGCGCCCGGGTTGCTCGCAAGCCAACGCTAAGGCAATTTCTCAACCAGTTCAAAACTGTAAGGTGTCTCTCATTCCGATGCGTTTCCCCCGGGCACCTGCGGAGCTAACTGGGCGACCTGTTGCCTTATCTCAACCAAAATTAATGGAGGCAAAAGAATGCGTAAGAGTCTATTCGTAGGAGTGCTGGGCACTCTTTTGGTAGTGGTCTCGATGTTTCCCTTTTTGAAGTCGGACGCGGCTTACGCGCCTGACCAAAAGAATATTTTCAAGGTGCTACCCGTGCGCCCGCGCGGACCCCTGCCCAACTATGACATCCGGCTGGTTGGTAAAGGGGAGTTTACCGATCAAGATCTCGGCTCTACCGCAGGCGTGAAAAACGCGGCGCAAAACACAGCGATGCAAGCGCGTGTCTCGGCTGTCGACCAGTTTCGTTCCAGTCTCCAACCTGAAGCAGTGGGAAACCTTCGCGCGACTGTTAACGAAAGCGGCGCGATGAAAAATTTCTTCGTCGACGGAGCAACACTTTCCGCGCCGCAGTCTGATACGGCAGACAACATTGCCCGCGGTTTTCTGAAACAGCACGGCTCCTTGTTTGCGCTCTCGCGCGCCGATGTTGCCGGCCTGGCGGCGACGGGTGAAGACAATGATCAGGGAACGACTTTTCTGAAATACGTTCAAACAATCTCCGGGATCAAAGTATTTGAAGGCGGCGTGCA
Source organism: Pyrinomonadaceae bacterium (assembly GCA_036009285.1). Classification (GTDB taxonomy): domain Bacteria; phylum Acidobacteriota; class Blastocatellia; order Pyrinomonadales; family Pyrinomonadaceae; genus PSRF01. The sequence continues at coordinate 10,967 of DASYMB010000442.1, forward strand.
GGTCGTCGTTAACAAAAACGGCGAGGTGCTCTCGGTTCGTGAAGGCTTCCTCGTGTCCGGGCAATCGGTCGCACTAAAACCGGCAGTGAGCGAGACGCAGGGCATCGCGAAAGCGTTCGAGTATTCCGGCGCCTCCGTGTTCCCTTCCTTCGTGGAAACTTACACGCGCGCCTCGAAGAGTGAAATGTCGCAGTTTGCCAATCCGCTGTCTCGGGAAAATCAGGACGTGCTCTCCGAGTTGAACGTCGTGAGAATCGGGGACGCAGCGCGTTTGGCCTGGCACGTTTACGCCGACATTGGCCCGAATGCGTGGTACGAAACTCTCATCGATGCGCAGACCGGCGAACTGCTGTTGCGTTACAACCTTTACCTCGATGCCGCGCAGGGCACGGTCTACACCGAAGACCCCGGCGCGGGCGCACGCTCGCTCGTCTCCTTTGTTGGCGATACAACCATCAACACGGCGGCCGGATGGATGGGTACGGCGACAGTGACCACCGGCAATAACGTCGAAGCTTATCTCGACACGGATGCCAACAATGCGCCCGATCCAAACAACGGCGCCGGCTTGTCTAACGGCCACGCTTCGGCTGCGAACCAGGACTTCACGTTCCCGTTCTCAACCGCTGTCGATCCGCGCACGCAACAAGCTGCCGTGGTAACGAATCTTTTTTACTTCAACAACATCATGCACGACTTCTCCTACGGCCTCGGCTTCACGGAAACATCGGGCAACTTCCAAACCAACAACTTCAGCCGCGGCGGCACCGGCAACGACTCGGTCCAGGCGGAAGCGCAGGATGGCTCCGGTACGAACAACGCAAACTTCGCCACGCCGCCTGAAGGTCAGCGGCCGCGCATGCAGCAGTTTCTTTTCACCGCGCCGAATCCCGATCGCGACAGCTCGGTGGATAGCGACGTCGTGTTCCATGAATATGGCCACGGCATCTCTAACCGTCTGATTGGCAACGGCGGCACCGGCCTCAGCGGCACGCAATCCGGCGCGATGGGCGAAGGCTGGTCAGACTACTGGTCCATCACCATCAACAACGACGGCGCGGTAGGCGAATACGTCGTCAATAGTGCGGTGGGAATTCGCCGCGCTGCTTACGCGGTACCTGCGGCCGCTGTTCACGATTCTTACGCGGACGTCGGTTCCGGAGGTTTTGAAGTTCACAACGACGGCGAGGTTTGGGCGGTGACGTTGTGGGACCTGCGCACGCAACTCGGCAAAGCGATAACCGACCGGCTGGTGCTGAATGGGATGAAGTTCACGCCCGTGCGCCCGTCGTTTCTGAATGCGCGCGACGGCATTCTGCAAGCCGATCAAAATTTGAACGCCGGCGCTAACCGTTGCGCCATCTGGACTGTCTTCGCGCGTCACGGAATGGGCGTCTCCGCTGTTGGCAACGACGGCACGACGCACACTGCTGCCACTAACGTGCCGACTGATTGCGGCGGCACTTGCACGTTCTCGATCAGTCCAACCAGCGCCAGCCAACCAGCCGGCGGTGGAACGGGCAGCGTCACGGTTACTGCCGGCGCGGGTTGCGCCTGGACCGCGGTAAGCAACGCGTCATTTATCACTATCACTTCGGGCGCCAGTGGCTCGGGCAATGGAACAGTTAACTATTCTGTCGCTTCTAATGCGGGCACCGGCTCGCGCACCGGCACGTTAACCATCGCTGGTCTAACGTTCACGGTTACACAGGCAGGCACGGGCGGCGGTGGCACCAACGTGATCGTTAATCCCGGATTCGAAACCGGCACTACGCCGTGGGTAATTAGTGGGTCAACCACTCGCAGCACGGGCACCTTCCCGCACAGCGGTGTGGCCTACATGATTCTCGGCATTAACAACAGCACCACCAGCACGCTGTATCAGACGGTCGCGATTCCTGCCGGTGGCGCCAATCTCAACTTCTGGTTGAATGTCACCACCAGTGAGGCCGCGGGCGCGGCGATCTTTGATCGTTGCTTCATTGAAGTGCGGAACACTTCCGGAACACTGCTAGCCACGCTGGCAACGTTCAGCAATCAGAACAGCGGCACCGCGGGCGTGTACGTCTTACGAGGACCGTACAACCTTGCGGCTTTCGCTGGAACAACGGTGCGAATTCAGTTCCGCGCCACGACGGATGTTACGCTGCCGACGTCGTTCCGCGTGGATGATGTATCGGTGCAATAAACTCGAGGTAGGACAGACATTCCTGTCCGTCCTGCTTTCTTAACGTAAAGCAAACTGTTAGTTTGCGAGCGGTCGTCGCCACTCGGTTGAGCGTGGCCACCGCAAGCAAACTAACAGTTTGCTTTATACTGAGATAAGGG
>DASYMB010000443.1:0-3246 GCA_036009285.1 Pyrinomonadaceae bacterium
CCGCGGGTTCACGCGAATAAACGCGGATCAGAACCGGCAGAACCGATAGAACCAAAAACCCAAACCGAACGACTGGCACAATGACGATCCTCAACCAGACTGATTAAGATTCTGATCCGCGTTTATCCGCGTAAATCCGCGGCTAATTTCTCTTGGCTATCAACTACCATGGATAAAATCAATCTGCGCCAAAAACTTTCGCTGATCGACGACCATTGGAATCCCCGCATCATTGGCGAGCTAAACGGACAGTACCTGAAGCTCGTAAAATTCAAGGGACCCTTCACCTGGCATCATCACGAGACGGAAGACGAAATGTTTTTGGTAGTCAAAGGTAGATTTCGTATGGAGTTTCGCGAAGGCAACGACGGCTCCCCGGAGCAGAGAGACGTCTGGCTGGAGGAAGGCGAATTCATTATTGTTCCGCGCGGAGTTGAGCACCGGCCCGTCGCCGACGAAGAGGCCGAGGTGCTGCTTTTTGAACCCGCCACCACTCTCAATACCGGAAACGTGCAGGATGAGTTCACGGTCCCGAAACTTGATTGGCTTTGAAACGCTGTCGGTAACGATGATCTTGTGTGAAGATAGCAAACGCAAAACGCTAAAACGGAGGATTAAGCAGTGAGAAAAACTTTAAGTCTCCTCGTGGTAATTTTGTTTGTAGTGGCGGCGGGTGCGTTGAGGACCCCGGCACAAAATGAATTGGCACAACCGGCCGTCGGCAACGCGCAACCGATCGCAAATTCGCGTGTAACTGTTCCTAAATTCTCGACGCTCTCACCAGCCAGTCAGGCGATGACCAATTCCCTGTCGAGTCTGCCTGAGGCCGACACGCTCGTTTACATCAATCCGCAACGCATCCTCAATGAGGTCGTGCCCAAGTTCCTGCCGCCGAAAGATGTTGAGAACATGCGCAAGGGCTTTGAAGAGGTTAAGACCAAGGCCGGCATCGATCCCACGAAGATTGATTACATCGTGATCGCAGTTCGCTTCAAGAAGCCGACCGCGGACCTCAACTTCCAGCCACCGGAATTCATGGTGGTAGCAAGTGGAGACTTCAGCGCCGAAGCGCTGCTGGGTCTTGCACGAATGGCTTCGCAGGGAAAACTTCGCGATGAGAAATATAACGACAAGACGCTCGGCTTGATGACGATCGATCCGCTGGTGAAGGAAGCTGAAAAAAATCCTTTCCTGAAAGGCTTTACGGAGGTGGGAATCGTTTCGCTCGACGCAAACACAATCGCCGCCGGCACGCCCGGATATTTGCGAGCGGCCATCGATGCGAGCGGCGGGAAGGATCGCATCAGCACCGAGGGTTTGAATTCATTAGTGCGCGACCCGAATGTACTCGTCAGTTTCGCCGGCACGCCCTGGCATTCGTTTGCCAAAAGCTTCGGCATGCTGGGCACTGAGACAACCCCCCGAGCGGCGCGTTGTGAATCGAAGATTGGCGACATCTACGCGGCCCTGACAATGGATGCTACCAACTTTATGATTCGCGGCGTCACCAATGCCGACAATCCGGATACCGCAAAAATTCTTGCCAATTTGTATTCAGGCCTTCTGAAATATGCGACGGGCTCGATACCGGATCCGTCGGCGCAGTCGCTATTAAAGGGTGTGGCTATCACTGCGGAGGGCGATGAGGTGTTTCTTAATGCCGACTTTCCACAGCAAGTGGTAATCGACCTGATACAAAAACAGATGAAACCCAAAGAGGCTCAAGCTGAGGCGACTGACGTAATGACGCCAACCAAGCCTGCCGCTAAGCGACGTAGAACCAGGCGCCGGCATTAAGCTTTTCTAAGTCAGTGGAGCAAACATCTTCAGCGGTTGCCGTGCTGACGGCAATGATTACGCCTGCGGTGTTGATTTCCGCCTGCGGCAGCATGATCCTTTCAACGTCGTCGCGTCTCGGCCGCGTCGTCGATCGCGTGCGCGCGTTGTCAGACAAACTGGACGAACTAGCCCAGAAGCATGCAGCCGAAACTAAGGAACGGCAGGCGGTGATCTTCGCGCAGTTAGACAAGCTGACCAGCCGCGCGCGCATTCTGCAACGCTCGATGGTGGCCTTTTACCTCGCCACGGGAATGTTTGTCGCCACCAGCGTGGCCATTGGCGTGGTCGCGGTCATACCCAGCAGTCCGCATTACAACCTGGTGCCGGTGATCGTTGGTTTACTGGGAGCGTGTTTTCTTTTTTACGGCAGCATGCTTTTGATTTTCGAAGCGCGGCTGGCGCTCAGCACCATCCATGCGGAGATGGATTTTATTTGGAGTCAAACCACCCGAGTTGCGCCGGCCGATCTGGTGGAACATCACAAACCGCACTTCGTGCATTTCCGTAGTCACAAGTAGGATAGAGATCAGATGTCAAAGGCGAGAGATCAGATTAAGAGTAAGCCTTCGTATTTAGGACTACTCGAGACCGGAGAGTTCGCCGAGCGAGTAGCAGCGCTCGAATCGCTGCTCGAACGTTGTACAGTTTGTCCGCGCGATTGTCTTAACAACCGTTTGCAAAACGAGCTCGCCGCCTGCTATTCCGGACGGCTGCCGATTGTCTCTTCCTACACTGCGCATTTCGGCGAAGAGCCTGCGCTGGTCGGTACCCACGGCGCCGGTAATATTTTCTTTGGCAATTGCAACCTGCGCTGCGTCTATTGCCAGAATTACCAGATCTCGCAAACTCATAAAGAACAACTCAAGAATGAGGTAACTCACGAGCGCCTGGCGGAGATCATGCTCGAGCTACAAGCGAAGAGTTGTCACAACATCAACTTCGTTTCACCGACGCACTTCGCACCGCAGATGGCGCGCAGCATTCTGCTCGCCGCAAAGGCCGGCTTAAAGCTTCCGATCGTTTACAACACGAATGCGTACGACTCTGTCGCCGTGTTGCAACTGCTGGAAGGGATCGTCGGTATCTATCTGCCCGATCTCAAGTATGCGGAGGACGAAGCGGGCTATCTATATTCCAAAGTGGGCGGCTACAAAGAGCACGCGCGCCGCGCCATCGCCGAGATGTATCGCCAGGTGGGCGACGAGCTGGTTTTTGGCGAAGACGGTTTGTTGCAGCGAGGGCTGATCATTCGTTTGCTGGTGTTGCCAAATGATATCGGCGGCGTGCGTGAATCGCTGGAATGGATTAGAGACGAGCTGAGTCCACGAGTAGCTGTCTCAATGATGGCCCAATACTATCCAACGCATCAGGCAGCCACGATTAAACGTCACATTCTATTATCCCGAC
>DASYMB010000444.1:0-5635 GCA_036009285.1 Pyrinomonadaceae bacterium
TGCCAGATTTTCGGTTGGACTCTCAATGTTGACAGTCTTTTCCAATAGCGCGATTGCCTCGGCGGTGTGCGCGTCGATGTAGTCAACGAGTTTCTGTTCTTCGGGCGAGATTTTTTGTGCGTAAGTGAACGTGGAAAACAAAATGACAAACACAAGTGCGAAGGCAACCCTGGTAAACGCTTTTCCCATTTTCACGGTGATGCTCCTGGACTTCGATCTAAGTTGTATCCTGATTACAACTCTCGCGGCGATGTCTCGGCGTAATCTGCGTCTCTGCGGGAGCGGCTTTCATTCAAAATCAACGCCGAGACGCAGAGGACGCAGAGTTCGCGCAGAGATTACTACAAGTTGCCGCAAGGCGCGGGTGTTACTGTTTACGACGATTTGAGTTGTCCATGTCCGAAACGATCAGCCAGCGCCCATCTCTGCCCTTGCGCAGCGTCAGCGTAAACTTGCCTTCATCCGGCTGGCCCAATTCGTCAACGTAACCGCCGATGATGTATCCGACATCGCCTTCGCTCGCGTAAGCGATGGCACGAAGCGAGAGCGGCGATCCGGGATGCGTATACGCCTTTTGAATGGCCGCCCTCCCTTTCACCGGGGCGCGTCCTTCCGCGAGCACAAACCCGTCCTCCGCGAATAGGTTTGCCAACGCCGCCGCGTCGCCAGCCTTCCAGCCCGCTTCATACTCTGTAAGAACACGTGCCAACTCCGGTGGCAGAGTTACTGACGGTTCGCTGGACTCCGCTGCCGCAACTTCCTTGTCGACCGCTGCGGCTTCGGGCGGCATCCTGGTCGATTGCCAATTAACAACCTGCCACCTGCCATTGCGTTTCACAAACGTGCCGCTGTTCAGATATTTCATGACCTCGGTCTTTGAGTCTTTGAGAGTAGTACCGACTAACCGGAACGCAACGATCGCCGTGTTGCCATACTGCTGAATGCGGATGTCTTCAGCGGTGAAGACCGTGGTTGGATCTCCCGGCCTGGGTGCTGGCGCGGAACGCACGTCGCGCATGATCTCTGCTTTCCCGCGCCGCCGCCCTGCAGATCCGGTATAGATGACATCTTCGGCCCAGAAGCGATCATGCACCCCCGCGTCGTTGCGCGAGGCGCCGGCGAGAAACTCGTTTAGCAGTTTAGTTAACTCGCCGGCATCGGCCGCAGTCTTAGTCTGCGCGTTCGCGCTCAACACAAACATCATCATCATGACGGCCGTTGAAATAATTCGCTTCATGTCCGCGTGTCACCTCCAGAGGTTCCGTACCATCAGAGTAGGGGCCTAATTTCGGTTTTTCTCTGTGTCATCTCTGCGTCCTCTGTGACTCTGCGGTGATCAAGCGTAAGCAAATACTCACCACCGAGTCACAGAGGACACGGAGGGTGCACAGAGGATTTCAAATTAGGCCACTACCAAACACCGAACTGGTATACGCGCTGGGCCGTCTATCGTCCCGCCTCAACCGCTTTAAGTAAGTTAACTTCCATCGAGTTTGTTTGTCTCAGCGTGCGAACAAACTCGCGACCAGCGGGACAGATACCGAGAAAATTACACCTGCGACAATGTACTGCAGTATGAACGGGAAACTGCCGCGGCTCCCTGGAAGAAACGATTTGCATCATCGCTTCATCGATCCCGCGCCGGCAGGCTTCGGGTGATAGCAGATCGGCGCTCGGATGGAATTCGATATTAGGCTCCAGAAAATGAAGCGTGGAGATGATGGAAGAACTCTCATTCACCAGCGCCGGCATCAACTCACGCACCGCCAGTGCATAAGCCTGCATCTGAAGCTGATAGTCCGACGCAGCAATGCGGACTTGATCGTCCAGAGAAAGCTCATTCGAAACTAAGTCTTCAGGTTGTGCGATTGGAGCACTGAAGTCGAATGGCATCTGGTCAAACGGTTGCTGGGACCGCGCGCGCCCTCGCCCGCTCCGATGACTGCCACTCTGCGCGAGTTGATCGGATTTAGCGCCGGCTTGATCGAACTCGTTGCTTGACGGGGACGAGTGGGCCACCCCAGCGGGGCTGCTCCGCCGGGGACCACCGGGCGCCCGCGGTCCCAGTGAAGAGGTGGACGCTGAACTCTCAGTTGTTCTTCGTCGCAGGCGATTGGTTTTGAAGTCAATGATTTCAACGTCGAACCCATTGCCGTGAGCGGCAGGCGTGATGAGCAGCTTATCAATAGCGCCACTCAAAATACCGAGCGGTCGGCGCATGCGAAAACCGAGTTCGCTCCAAAGACCGGCCTCAAGGCTGGGCCCTAAGAGAAAGCCATTCCTTACTTGTTCCGCAAGGCCACCCGCTAACGCAGGTGGTTCTGACAGAGCGCGCGCTCGTTCCACCCGCTCGAACACCGCACTCGATAGATAGTTCTGCGCGAGCGGCAACAGCTCCGCGATTGCCTCCTCGGTATTTATTTCCATCAGCCGATCGGCAAGCTGCGCCTGGCGACTTCGCACCACCTCGGCAAAATTTCTCCGCAGCAGTTCTGCGGGATTGTGGCCGTTAGTATACGTTTCGCAAAAGCGGTGAATCACCGCGCCCTTGAGCGTTGCCGTCAGGTTCGCGGGCGGCTCTGGTGCCTCCGCATCGTTCCAAACTGCGAGCGCGTCCGGCGCTGGTGCGTGCAACACTCGATCGAAATAGTATTGACGCGGGCAGCGCTGGTAATTGATCAACTGCGTGACACTGAACCGATGAATTGCGCGATCGCGTTCAGGCTCAATGGTGCGCAAGAGCGGGAACGCTTCGGAAATCGAGTCACCGCTGGCGACAGTTTGTTCAGCCGGCGCGTCTTCGCTCGTTCGCTTCTCGTTCCGCTCGCGCCCGGCTGGTTCCTGAGCAATATTCAGCGTCAGTTGCAGTCGAAGGTCAGTTTTTAGATCGACTACACCCGAGCGCGATGGCGCCGGCAATTCCAGCGACTGCCAGATCCAATTGAGCCAGGTGTCGCTCCTGACGCCGACCTTCTCGAGGTCTTTGGTTGTGCCGGAGAGAATCAGTCGATCCTGCGCGCGGGTGGCTGCGACGTAGAGTAGGCGCATGCTCTCAAACTGTTCTCGATTTGCATGACGCTGTTGGAAACGATTGAAGGTCAAACCCGCCACCAGCTTGCCGCGTCCGTCGGGAACTTTCAGAGTCAGACCGCCTTGACGATCCAGCAGCACCCAGTTGTCGGGGGGCTTTGAGGAGCGCTGCAGATCGGGAATGATGACGACCGGAAACTCGAGACCCTTCGCCTGGTGAATAGTCATCAGCTTCACTGCGTTGGTCGCTTCGTCTATTTGTCCCTCACTCTCGCGGCTGCCGATCGCTTCAAACTCCTCGACGTAGCGGACGAAGTCGCGAATCAGGTGATGGCCCGAACGATCGAACCGCTCCGCCAGCGTGTAGAGTCGCTGCACATTCGCCAGCCGTTGAGCGCCATCGAAGGTAGCGGCGATCACCGTTTCATACTCTGATTGCTCGACTGCAAATCTGAGCAGCGTGGAGAGCGCGTAGTGATGCTGCCGCGCGATCAATCCCTTAATCATATCGGCCGCGCGATCTAATAAGAGGTGCTCGTCGTCACTTATAAACGCGATGTCGCGATGCCGGCGCAAGGCGAGGTAAAGCTTGCGCGTTTGGCTGAAGTGCCGCAGTGAATCTGCCGCGGGAATGTCGATCTCATCCAGCCAGGGAGCGCAACGCAAGGCGAGCAAAGCGTTGTCGGAAATTCCGCAGAGTGGCGAACGCAACACCGCCGCCAGCGCCAGCTCGTCAGTTTTGTTATCGAGAAAGCGCAGTAGCTGGATCAGGTCCGTTATCTCTTCGCGTTCATAAAACCCACGGCCCAACACTGTTTGATAAGGAATATTCGCGCGACGAAACGCAGTCTCATACGTTTGCACGTGAGTCATCGCGCGAAAAAGCAATGCAATGTCGCTGTACTTGAGACTGTGATCGCCTTCACCCGGCCCGCTCTTACTGGGACCGCGGGCGTCTCGCCCGCTTCCGTTGAATGCGAGACGATCAGATTCAACCGTAACTTGAGTGAAGGTGTTGCTGGCGGGCGAGACGCCCGCGGTCCCAGTAAGAGGGGACCCAGCACTCGTGGGATCAACCAGCGAAATGATCCTTATGGCCAGTTGCTCCGCATCGAGTTCACGCGAAGTTTGCTCCGCTTTGGGATCGTCTTCATTCCCTGAAGCTTCAGTCGTCACCATCAACTCGACCAGCGTGCCGCTATCGCGCAACTCTCGCTTCGCTTCGCTCGGTTCGTGATCGACATAGCCAAGCTCTGCTCGTTCCTCACGAGACACGTCCTCTCCCGGTTGGAACAAGCGCGCGAAAAGAAAGTTGAAGAAGTTGATAAGCGGCGGCTGGCTGCGAAAATTCAGAAGCAGCGGCTTCGACTCACCACCGGCAGCCAGCACCGTGTCCGTCATCTCACTGAACACAGCGACATCCGCGCCGCGAAAGCCATAGATGGATTGTTTGCGATCGCCGACGATGAACAGGTTCGCGCTTTCGCGCCGGCTTTTTCGTAGGGCGAGCTGCTCCAGGAGCCGGCGCTGCAAGCCATTAGTATCCTGAAACTCATCAACGAGGAAAAACTTATAACGCTCGGCGGCGCGCGTCATCACCTCCGGGCGTTTGAGAAGCTCGAGCGCCCGCAGTTCCAGATCGTCGAAATCAAGCGCGGAGATTTTCTGCTTTTCTTCGTTAAGCCGTTCGTCGATCCGATTGAGGAGCAGAGCGATCTCAAGGGCGTATTGTTTGGCAAACAAGTCCAGAGCGATTTGCGGCACGCGCCCCACGAGTTCCTTCTCCCACACCAGGGCGTCGAGCGCCTGGATGTGCTCCTTGAGATCGCCTATTGCAGATGGACGTGCTTTGCGAAAACCTTCGACCGCGCGGCAGTAATCAGCCAGTGCATCAACTTCGGGAACCGTGCCGATGAGTGGCTGCAGGCGCGACCAACTGTCCATCGCTTCAGCGTGTTTGGCGCGCGCCGCAGGAGTCGTTCGACGAACGCCGAGAAAGTTGTTCATCGTGCGCGATAGCTCGACAAGTGCTACCGCATGGTCAGCTTCAGTCGCATGACTTTGCGCGGTGCGCAGCGCCAGGTCCACCAATGAAAGACCTTGCCCGCGAACTTCTCGGTAGAGTTGGCCCAGGGCTTCGGCCAACTTGCCGCGTCCCACGCCCAACGTTAGCCGTGAAATCTCGACGTGGCCGGCGCCAATAAACTCATTCAACGCTTCTTCGACCACCGCTTCCAACAGCATTGCCGCGCGATGTTCGTCAAGCAGGAGAAACTGCGGATCGATCCGCGCCTCCACCGGAAACTCTCTGAGCAGCCGTGCGCAGAAACCGTGAATGGTGGTGATGACCGCGCCATCAAGAGTGCGTTTGTAGTTTAGCCAATGCCTTCTCTGGTCTGCCGCGGCAGTTTGCAGGATTCGATTCAGTTCACCCCGGAGTCGCTCCCGCATTTCGTTGGCAGCGCGATTGGTAAAGGTGATGGCGACTATCTGATCGATATTGAGATTGGGATTTTTGCGGAGGATGTGCAGATAGCGCTCAACCAGGACCGTCGTTTTCCCAGAGCCTGGCCCAGCGGTGACCGAGATGTGGCGATCAATGGTG
>DASYMB010000445.1:0-16991 GCA_036009285.1 Pyrinomonadaceae bacterium
GGTGAGCTCCATCAAGGAGCGGACAGTGAAAACATTCGGCGGCGTCTGGGCCTCAGTCTCCGACCCGACGGCGAAGCCATTCATCGCCGTGAGCATTGCGGTGTAAAGCCGTCGCTCGACCGGCGTATGGCTAAGAGCAACAAGCGCCATGGCCGGGCCATCGGCAGAGTGTTCGATCTTCTCACCTAAAGGGTAGGTTTTTGAATCGACCTCTGCGATGCTTTTGGCTTTTTGGGGGAACATCAATTGTCTCTGAGAAGATATTGCGACGGATTTAAGCTCGAAGTTCCGATTCGTAGCAGGGCCGCAAACTTAATTCACAAAACTCCTGCATGACCAGTTCCGTCGTGCAAGGACGCGCGACTAAACCCCCCTGGGTCGCAATACAATTTGTGAAGTGACTGACTTCTGGGGAAGTCGCTGAAGTCTAACCGATCAACTGACTGAATGCGCCCCAGAGCCTAAATGTATCGATAATTTATGTCAAGTAGTTAGTTGTGGGGTTGGCTCCATTAGTATGGTGCTAAGGAAGAGGGACGGTTCCAAGGCAATGAGGTCAGTACCACCGCGCGGCACTCCCATCCAAACTGCATGAGTACCGTCCAATCTAAGAACTTGGACGCTAACCCTTGGCGCTCACGACCATCGCATCCACCATTTCACACCAAAGGTGACCAATAGTGATATGTGCCTCCTGAACCCTTGAAGTCCGATTAGATGGCACAACCACGGCGAGGTCACAATGAGAAACGAGCGGCTCGCCGGAGCATCCGGTCAACGCTATCGTTTTGCAGCCGATCGCACGCGCCTGTTCCGCCGCCTTGATCACACTGAGGGATTTTCCGCTGGTGCTAATGGCAATCAACACATCGCCGGAGGTCGCCAGGGCTTCCACTTGCCTGGCGAAAACTTCTTCGTAACCGTAGTCGTTGCTGAGCGCCGTCAGCGCCGAAGTATCGGTGGTTAGCGATATCGCCGGAAACGCGCGCCGCTCGCGTTCATAGCGCCCGACAAGTTCGGCCGCAATGTGCTGGGCATCGGCGGCGCTACCGCCGTTTCCGCAAAGCAATATTTTATTGCCGACTTTGAGCGTCTCGCAGATCCGTTTTCCGGCTGCCTCGATGTCGCCGATTCTCGAATCGAGCAATGCCTCTATCGTCTGCAGATGTTCTCTGAGCGATCGAGCTATGGCGGCGCTGGAATCTTCCGATGTCAGGAGATTATTTTCCACTTATGAAACTCGATGTGAATCTGCTAGCTTGGCGATCTAAAATTTGGAGCTGGAAATTAGCATAGTTTGGGATTCAACTAAAGGGGTACCTTTGATGCTTTCAACTCAAATCTCAAACCGAAGAGCGGTTGCAAGCCCGCCTTCCCGACCTGTGAGATGTGCTAAGTAGTCCTATTAATGCCGCATTGAACGCCTTGCACTCAGAAACCAAAAGACAATCCAATAAGCTCAGGGTTGGGAAGGCGGGCTTGCGCTGGTTCGTGAACGATGCTTGCCGGTTCTCTTGCGAACCGTGAGCATTGCTGATTGTTACGTCGCCTTGCACAATTCTCCGTCGCGGATGTAGTCTTCGCTTCGCCTTCATTCGGATAAATTAATCGCTCCCTTATGACGATATCAGCTCAAACGCCCATGCTGCGCCAGTACCAGGAACTGAAGCAGCAACATCCCGGAACACTGCTCTTTTTCCGCCTCGGCGATTTTTACGAACTCTTCTACGACGATGCTGTCACCGGCTCGCGCGAACTGCAAATCACGCTCACGGCGCGCCACAAAGAACGCGGCGATGCGGTGCCGATGTGCGGCGTCCCTCACCACTCGGCGGCGAACTACATTGCGCGTCTGGTTCGCAAAGGTTACCGGGTAGCAATCTGCGAGCAGACTGAAGCAGCTTCGAAAACAACCAAGCTGGTGCGGCGCGAAGTAGTAAGAATAGTCACTCCCGGAACGCCAATCGATCCGCAACTTCTCGACGCGCGCGAAGCAGTTTTCCTGGCCGCGGTGTGCAGTTCGGGAGAAACGGTTGGCGCGGCGTTTCTTGATATCTCCACTGGAGAATTTCGCGCCACGCAGGAGAGTGGGCCGGGCGCCTGGGAAAAGATTCGCGCGGACCTCGAGTCGTATGCGCCGCGCGAACTGCTGTTCCCCGTTTCGCTCGCTCCATTAATAAAGGCCGGGCTCTCCGCGAAAGCACAAACCGCCCCGCTGCCGCTGGTTGAAGTTACAAGCGAAAACAATCAGAGCGACAATCAGCCTGCTAATTCAAACCAGCCCGCGGGTTTCAATAGTTCTTCTCCCGCTGGTCCGCAGACTAATCAATTTATCGACGCCGCTCTGACTCCCATCGAAGATTGGCATTGGCAGAAAAAGGATTGCGCGGAGTTACTACTAAATCATTTTGGAACGCAATCGCTCGCCGGGTATGGAATCGAGCGCAAGGACGAAGCCGTCCGAGCCGCGGGTGCGTGTTTACGTTACGCGCAGCAGACGCAACGAGCCACCGCGGATCACATAACGGGTTTGAGCTATTTCGAGCCCCACGATCATTTGGTCCTCGACAACGTGACGGTCCGTAATCTTGAGCTCGTCGAATCCCTGGGCGGCGCGAGCGGCCGAACCTTGTTGGGCGTTATAGACGAGACTGTAACCGGAATGGGCGCGAGGTTGTTGCGGTCGTGGTTATTGCGGCCGTGCGTGAAGCGAGGTGAAGTCGAGGCGCGGCTGGCTGCGGTCCAGGATCTTCATGCTTCGCAGATCGCCAGGGACAAGCTGCGTTCGTTACTCAAAGAAGTTTCCGACCTCGAACGTTTAATCGGCCGCCTCAGTTTTGGTTCGGCGACGCCGCGCGACTTGAATGCGATCCTGCGTTCGCTGTACCAGGTGCCGGCGATTCGCGAAAACCTCGCAGCCATGCCGTCGTCGTTGTTGCAGATTTTGTCTGAAAGCGCGGACGAGGTGCCCGAAGTTTGCGCGTTGCTGGTTAAAGCCATTAGCGACGATCCGCCGGCAAAGATAAGCGAAGGCGACACGATTCGCGCGGGCTATTCCACCGAGCTCGATGAACTGCGCTCCATCAGCCGCAACGCCAAACAAATAATCGCGACGCTCGAAGCGACCGAGCGCACCCGCAGCGGCATCAACAACCTCCGCATCAAGTTCAACAACGTCTTCGGCTACTTCATCGAAGTTTCGAAGGGAAACGCCGCGCGCGTTCCGGTGGAATATGAACGAAGACAAACGCTCACCAACGCTGAACGGTTTACCACCGTGGAGCTGCGCGAGTGGGAGAAGAAAGTCCTCGGCGCTGAGGAACGAATAGTTCAACTGGAGGCTGAACTTTTTAACGACGTATGCCGGCAGGTTGCGGCGGAAACTAGACGTATTCAAGCGACTGCCCGCGCGTTGGCCTCGCTCGATGCGCTGGCATCGCTCGCGGAAACTGCGGCGCGGCGACGTTATGTAAAACCCGCTATCCATGACGGCGATGAAATCGAGATCGTTCAGGGCAGACATCCGGTGATCGAAGTATTCAACGAAGATCCTTTTGTTCCCAATAGCGTTTACCTGAACAACTCAACCGACCGTCTGCTGATCATCACCGGGCCAAACATGGGTGGCAAGAGTACGGTGCTCAGGCAGACGGCTATCATTTGCATCCTGGCCCAGATGGGCAGCTTCATTCCGGCCGAGAAGGCGCGCCTCCCCCTGCTCGATCGCGTTTGGACGCGCGTCGGTGCGTCCGACGATCTCACGCGCGGGCGCAGCACGTTCATGGTTGAGATGACAGAAACGGCTGCGATCCTTCACAGCTCTACGCCGCGCTCGTTAGTCTTGCTCGATGAGATTGGCCGCGGCACCGCTACGTTTGATGGGCTGTCGATCGCGTGGGCGGTTGCCGAGTATCTCCACGACTCACCGGAACATCAGGCGAAGACGCTGTTTGCCACTCACTATCATGAGCTGACGGAACTCGCGGAACGATTACCCGGCGCACAGAATTACCAGATCACAGCAACCGAACGCGAAGGCGAAGTCGTGTTTCTGCACCGGCTGGAACGCGGCCGCGCTTCCAAGTCGTACGGAATCCAGGTCGCACGTTTAGCAGGATTGCCTCCCGTCGTATTGGCGAATGCTCGTGAAGTGTTAGCACGTCTGGAGCGCTACGAGTTGGACGTGTTTGCGGAAGAGGACGCGATTGCCGCGCAGGCTGCGGTAAGAACTGCCGAGGCGCACGCGGCAGCGCACGGGCGGGCCGGTGCGAGTTCGAGTGCGAGTTCGATCTCAGATTTTCAGACGGAAGATTCGGCATCTTCCTCAACTTCGGGCGCTAGCGTGTCCAGCAGCGACGCGTTGGAAGCGGCGGCGCGAAGGGCCGGGCGCAGGAGAGCGGTGGCTCAGGCTTCCTTATTTGATCTGGCTAACCAGAAAGTGGTTGAGGAAATCCGCAACGTGGATCCGGAGACCTTATCGCCAGAGGAAGCAAAGAAGTTGCTGCGCCGACTGCGCGAGCAAATGATGTGAGTTCTAAGATTATTTGGCCGCGCATTAGGCTTCGAATCAGGCTGGTTGATCCTAAAACAAGTCATGCAGCCATGGTGCCATGAGGCCTTATTCTCCTAAGATCCGGTGCCTCAAGTTTCTGAACTTGATATAAATCCCAGCGCTGTTGAAGGCTCATCCAAAAGGCCCCGGAAGTTCGGAAAAATTTTGCCAAACGAAGCGCCATACTGGGGCTTATCCCTCTGCGCTGATTGACGATCTCGTTGACCTGCCGATAAGAGACATGTATTCCCTGGGCAAGCTTGCGTTGTGAAATTCCCATCGGCAAAAGGAATTCTTCAGCGAGCATTTCGCCGGGATGTGTTGGCTGTCTTCTGGTTGGTACGCGAATCATTTACGTAATCCTAATTGTGATAGTCAACAATCTCAACTTCCGCAGGGCCGGAAGTAGTCCAGAAAAAGCATACTCTGAATTGCTCGTTGATGCGAATACTGTATTGTCCTTTGCGGTCGTCCTTCAATTTCTCCAAGCTATTCGCGGGCGGGACTCGTAACTCATTCAACATAGCTACCGAGTCCAGTTGATCAAGTTTGCGCGCTGCTATCCTCCATAGTGGGCGGGGGTAAGTCTTACGCGCTTCCTTGGTGTTTTCTCCATTGAACCCTTGGTTCTAAAATGGACTATCACGGCAGTAAGCTAGTATCAAAAATCACCCGCATTATTTGGTTGCGATCTTAGTGGGAGCATCGCTCACCGTAAACCAGTCGCCTCGGCCATCATCCGTGCGCAGCATGCGCATCATCTCATCAAAGTTGAACGGCCGCGCGCCGCGACGACCAAACACCGAAATCTGATTGCCGCTTTCATCCACGGCACGGTCGCGATCGAGTGGCTTCGAGATCGCCAGCGCTTCGCCTTTCGTTTTGAACGTGGCTATTAACACGGGCTTTGGTCGAGGACTAAACCCAGCGTATTCCGGCATCGTCTCGGGTGACGTCAGTTGCAGTATTCGTAAACCGTTCCTGCCATCAGCGACGTATCCGAAAAGACTAGCGTTGGTCATCGCAATCTTCACCTGATGCGCGTCGTTTAGTTTGCCGTCAGCATTGTAGGTCTGATCCAGCCGCGGCTTTTCCGGCTGCTCCACGTCGACGATCGCGATCCCGTCTTTGCCGTTTGCAACGTAGGCGTAGGTGCGCGCGACGTAGACGTCACGGGCATCACTAAGCGCAACGGAGGCGGAGGCAATTACCCGAGCGCGGCTGGGAGAGACCACATCCAACACCTTCAAGCCTTCATCATCGACCACGAACCCGTAGCGAAACTGGATCGCAATAGCGCGCGGATTACTAAGCTCAGGCGCGGCTATCTGTTGGACTATTCTCGGATTGAGCGGGTCGTCGATATCAACGATAACCAGCCCATGCGCGGTGGTGATGTATGCGTAATGACCTGCGATGGCGACGTTGTTGGCATCATTGAGCGCGCCGCCGGGATTGAACGCGCCGTTTGCATACTTCGCCGGATCGAGGGCCCGCTTCAAATAATTATTGAGCGGATCGCCGTCAAGCAGCGTCGCTGCATTCACCAGAATCAGGCCTTCATACTTATCGGCCACGTAAAGGTAAGCATAGAGAGGATGGATCGTCTGCTCTTCATTTACCAACTGCTGGCGAGTTTCCCCGGTTAGCCGGCTGGCGCTGTCCGGATCGATCATCTTGCCGTCACTCTTCAGTCGCCAGCGTGCCGGATCGACGGCCAACGTGGTGGGCGCGGCAACCGCGGTAGCGTATTTCGTCTTCACCCAAAACCGTTGGCCAAAGCGTGAAACGGGCGCGGTGGTTATCCGTTCCGAAAAACCTTTCTGGTCGATCTGGGCGACGTCGTAAACGCGCAGACCTCCTTCCCCCGCTGCCACGTACGCATACTCTCCGCGTAACTGCACTTGTAACACGCGCGGATTGCCCACGTGTTCATACGCGGTCCTTAGTTCACTTCCCTCCTTGATGAACTTTTTGTAGTTGTCGGGATAGGCGATCTTGTGCAATGAACTTCCGAACACCGCCTGCGGTTCAGTATGCTCGGTTGCAACCACTGCTTCCAACGCGTCGTCTGCTGCAACATAAACGTAACGGCCCATGAAATTGACGAAGTTCGTTCCCTGCAAAAGTAGTTGGGCCAGCCAGGCGTTATTATCGTTCTTTGTCGATACGTGACAATCAGAGCAGGCCTTGGTTTCTTTGGCGCGAACCGTGTGCGGCACGTGCGTGTTGAAAGCCTGTCCGGCGAAGCCTTCCGCCGAAGTTGTTTGTTGCTGCGAATAGATCCACTCACGATTTTGATTTTGCGAACTGACCAACACCGCGGACGAGGAACGCACCGGCGCGACCCGATTGCCCATCACCGTGCCGTCGCGGCCCAGCATAAAAATATCGTCTCGCAGGACCTGAAAATTGTATTGAGTGAAGTTACGAGAGTCGCCGCCCTCGTTATGCCGGTTGGGCATTTTGCGATTCGCCTGCATCGACAAGTGACACCCAAAACAGCTCGTCACCCACGACGAATGACAGGCGACACAAGTCATCTCGGAATCGCGATGGGCCAACTCGTTATCGTTCTTCGGCACGTCGCCCCAGTTCGCATTGTCTTTGCGGATCGTTTTCGAGTAACGGGACTTCTCGCTGTAGTCGCGCGTGCCGGGCGTGATCGTATCGAGGGTTTGGATCACACGCCACCAGCGCCCGGGTACGACCATGGAATTTTGCACGATGTCGCCGGTCTTCAGCTCGATCTCGTTCCCACTTTCATCCTGCTTCTTTTGATCGCGGGCGATCCTGCGGAAGAGCGGAATCTTGGCGCCCGTTTCATCTCGCACGCGAATCACTCTCACCAGGTCTTGTCCAACGAGGGGCTGGTTCTGCGATTTACGTCGCTCGGCTGCTGGTCCTGTCGGGGTTGCCGCAGCCGGCCCGGAAGTAAACAGGCTCGCGCGCTTGCGTATGGAGCCATGACAATCCTCGCAAGTAATCTCAATCGCGGCGCGCGGCTCGTTGTAGAGATTGCCGTCGCCGTGCGCATCCTGCCGGAAATGACAGTCGACGCAATGCATTCCCTTGTCGAGATGAATGTCGTTCAGGTGAACAGCCTTTTTGAATTTGTCGGGGTCGTCAGGCGAAACGAGCTGGTCCTCTTTGTCGAGCAGGTTTCCTTTCCGGTCGCGCTTGAAGACTTTACGAAACAACCACCCGTGACCATGAAAATCGCCAAACTGCGTGTTCCTCAACTGCGAATTAAACTCACTCGTACCAGTGCCTGCGAGAAACTCGAGCTCCGACCAAAGTCCACGCACGCTGGCGCCTTCAGGATTGCGCTGCAGTTTTTCCTGCTCTTCATCTTGCGAGGACTCTCGCTGCTGCTTCGGATACATCTTGTCGCCATCGCTCTCGTTGTCCCACCAGGTCATGCCGAGATAAGTAGCCACCATATTTGTTCCCGGATGCATGTGACAGGTCATGCACTGCGAGGTTGGAATTTGGCTGGTGAACTGATGCTTGATCGGATGGCCGGATTCATTTTTCGGAATGTTCACGTCGTCCGTTTGCGACCTGCCCAGGTTCCCGGCGGTGTGATAAGCAGCGGAGTGTGTAGCGTCACGATCGTTCGCGTAGATAACGTGGCAGGCGGAACATCCTGACGAACGGAAGTCCCCCGGATGATCGTTGCTGCCGAGAAAGTTAAGCGTCGGATCGTGGAGGCGCGTCTTCTGCAGGCCGAGATAAACCGGATCGGTGCGTTGCGCACTACCAAAACCGCGCGCGCTTAGTCCCTTGTCCGGCTTGCCCGGATCTTCTTCCTTGTCCGGCAAGCCAACTTCCAAACGCCGCTTCCCGCCGCGCTCGAACACACGCAGCACGTTGCCCGGCTGCGAAATCTCCCAACGCGGAATGGGATCGAGAAATTCGAGTACGCCTTTAGCGCGACGCTCTTCGAGCGTAGGTGCTGGTGTCTGAATCAGAGTTTGAGGCGCGCCGCTCTCGCTATAGCTTTCGCCGAAACGCGCATCCTTCAACGGAAAGCCGCCGTTGTTGTAAAGCGCCGCGCCCCACAACATCGCACCGTGCGTCATCATGCTGCGGGCGACGTTCTTTGATTCGAGATCATGGCAGGCTCCGCCGCCGCAGGTCTTCACAACGACACGCAGATCGCCCGGATTGATGAAGCGTACAAACTCCCAACTTTCGCGGGCCAGCAGAGCGTTGGTGCGTTCGGGGTTGGCGCCCGTGTACTTTCCCTCACGCTGCCAGCGGGCAGGAAACTTTGCACGGACGTGCGCTTCATTTTTGATCTGCTCGATCGACTTGGGATCGTCGGCGGTCTTGCGCGGCACCGGATTGCCGCCGTGGCACCCAGTACATGTAAGCCCGACTGCATCCTTGCCGGCGTTGAGCTTGTCGAGCGTTTCGGTGGTGCCGTATTTGTGCATCGGCTCGATTTGGCCGTGGCAGGTGACGCAGCCTTCGAGTCTTGGAAGTGCAGATGTCTGAGCCTGGACCATTGGCAAAAGCGATATTGGCGAACGGTATGCCGTTCTTGTATCTGGCCTGGACTCTTTGGTGCCAGAGTACACCGTCATGCCCAGCGCAAAGCTGCACAATAGAACAATTAGAACTATGACAAGTCTGGTTCTACTCACGGGCTTATATCCAAAATCACGAAAGAATTACCACGGAGACACAGAGAACACAGAGGCGGCACAGAGGCTAGCTGTCATAGCCGAGTATCTTTCTGTGAATGCCATTCTTGAGCACCTCAACATTGAAATTAATCAGCAACCCTAGTCGCCAACCACCGAGACGAAGATAAGTCATGAGTTGGGCATCATGAATCGGAGCCAGAGCTTGAACGGATTTCACTTCCACAACCACAAGGCCGGCTACCACAATGTCCGGTCTATAACCACACTCAAGTCGAATCCCCTTGTACTCCAGCGGCAACGGGAATTCATACTCAAACCCAATGCCTCTCAAAAACAACTCGTGACACAAACACTTTCTGTATGCTGATTCCAGTAGCCCGGGGCCGAGTTTTCTATGGACCTCAATCGCCGCGCCTATGACCTCGTGCGTCAACTCATTCAATTTCGGATTCATCTCTTGTCCTCCGCAAGGGTTTTCTCTGTGCCACCTTTGTGTCCTCTGTGCCTCTGTGGTGGATCAGAAAGGTTAAGAGCCAAGCGGTAAACAAAACACTTCTCCTTAGATCTATCAAAACACCAGCTTCAACTGCGCAAACAGCGAATACAGCGGTTTGCGTGGACTGATCACATCCGGCTCGCAGAAATCCCCGACGTTCGGCGGGCAGTTGCGCGAGCGGTCGGTGAAAATATCGCGAAAGCCTCGGGCTGTTTGCAGCGTCGAGGCGCCGAAGGTCAGCGTCACGTTATTTATCAGGAACGGTCGATAGGCAACACCCAGACTGTAATCAAACCCAATGTCGTGGCGAATGCGATTTTGGAAGAGCACATACTCGAGCGGCTCCGTGCGATGAAAGCGCAGGTAGTTAACATTGAAGACCGTCTTGATTCGCTGGGTCAGCTCAACATCAATCCCCGCGTTGTAGATGAAGATACCGGGATTGACGAAATTCGCCTGGCCCTGCGTTTTGCTGCTGCGCAAACTCGGCAGGATGCTGTTGGGTTGGACCAGCCCCACGCCGGTCTGCGTTAGACGAATGCCGTTGCGATTCCAATAAGAGAACTGACCGCCCACAAAGTTTGGATCGTCGAAGATGGCGTCGAAGCCGGTTGCCTTGTCGTCGGTTGGATTTGAATCGCCCTGCGCGAAAAAGAATGAACCCTTGAAGCGCAAGTAGTCATGATCGACCGACGCCTCAACCGCCCCCATGCTTGATCTCACCTTCACGCTGCGCCCCGCGATCGGATTACGATCGTCACGACCAAACGCGTAGTAGTAAGCGTGGCTCAGGTTGAGTTTGCCCAGATGCCCGTCGCCACTCAGCCCCAGGTAACCAACCTTGATTGCGTGCGGTCGCACATCGCCAATCAGCGCCGGTCGAACCAGAAATCCGTTGCGGTCATACTCAATGCTGCGCCGGTCATCGTTGTAATGCAGGCTTCCCTGGATTGTGTAACCCCGGCGAATGAAGTCCTGGCGGAAAACATTCGCGACATAGACATTCTGATGGCGCATGTCGAAGCGGTTGAGACCGCTGTTGGTGTCCTTCTCCAACATCGAGAAGTAGGCAGCGTTGAATTGAATACGATTGTTGTCTGCGGAGCCAAAGAAGCGCAGGCCGAGATTGTTGTCGGAGAAAATGAAACCACGAAAATCAGACACAAACGGTTGAATACCAGCGCGAACGGAAACGAAATCGTAGTTTGCGTTAACATCCCACAGCTTCACCTCGCCAAAGGCTTCTTCGAAAGAAACATGTGTGTCGGTGCGGTTGGTGCCACGCCTGACGTCTATGTTCACAACGCCATTCTCGCGGGCGTTGAGATAGTTTGGAATACTAAAGGTGGGCGAGATCTTGATCGCCCAATCGCGCGGCTTGAAGGTGGTATCGCCGTGGAATAATTCGAAACTGAGTTGGATCGTTTCGCTCGCTGCAAATTGTTCCGGCTGTCCGAAAAATTCGCCGCTGCCGGCCTCGTCGCTGCTTACGTCTGAAGGAGTGGGCGCGCGTCTCTGTTCGACTCCGGTGCTGCTAACCGCCGAAAGAATCATGAAAAGCTTGTTGCCCTTGATCGGGTAATCGCCTTTCAAAACGCTTTGGTTGTACGGGTCCCACCAACGGCCGCGCTTGAAGGGAATGTCGCGGCCGCGTGCGGCGCGATCGCCATAACGATCATACTCCGGAAAACCGATGCGCCAGCGATCGCGAGCTTCACGCCGGTCTGCTTCCGTTTGTGGTTCAGCGGGAACTGTTTCGCTTCCGGCAGGTCCGGTGGGTTTATCGCGCGCTTGTGGTGGTAGCTCTTTGACTTCAACTTGATCGAGCGGAATATCAACAACTGTTTCTTTGCCCGCTTCGACAATCACGTTCTCGAGTGCATCGCCGCGGGCGATCGTAAAATCACCGTAGTTTTTATCTTTATCAAACTTCGCAACCTGCGGAGGACTTAATCTCAAACGATACGCGCCGGCGGGCACGCGAAATGAATACGTTCCCTCGGCGTTCGTGCGAGTGCGTTTCCATTTTCCGGTAACCTGATTGGTAGCCACGACCGCGATGCCGGAAATCGGCGCGCCCGAGGCCACGCGCACAGTGCCTTTGATGCTTCCCGATCCCTGGGCCAACACAGAAGATCCAAACGCGTGGGCCAGCGACAGGCCAAAGACAATCAGAATGAGTCTCTTTATCATCACGGGGAATGTTGGAACGCTCGTTTGCCTTGTAACATACGAGTGACGGTCAGGCAATTAGTTTCTAGTCAAACTAATCTCGGTAGAGTTCCAGTTTGAACTAATCTTGGTGCGTCCCTGTGTGTCCCCTGTGTCTCCGCGATAGGTCTTGTCCGCGATCGCTCATCACAGAGGCATGGAGAACCAAATGAGGACCCAATCGCAAAAACCTTGACCCCGGCAATCTTTAGGTCTAGATTGCAGCCGTCTCAACGTCATTGCGCTTGCATTATCTCGCTAGCAATTCAACCAGATCACTTGTCGGATCTCGAAACGTTCTTTTCTCACGGGCAATTGAAAACCCACTATGAAACAATCACCAGCCATTTGGCGCCGCCGGTTCGCGAACAATCTATTCTTCGTTCCGTTGTTAGCACTGCTATTACTTTTCGGTTTCATTGTTCAGCCTCGCAAGGGGGCGGCTGAAACCGGCGCCGCAAGTTTTATCGACCCGACCGCTGCCATTCAGTGTGGGCCACCTAATAACGATTGCAAGTTCGGAGCTTCGGTTTATATTGCGCCTTTCGCCACGATCAAAGCGGGCGCGCGATCAGCAACCGGCGCTGCAGATTTCATTACAATCGGTAATGACAGCAACGTGCAGGACAACACGCTGATAGACGCTTCTGCGGGGAATCAACCGATCAGTATCGGCGAAAAGGTAATCATCGCTCACGGCGCAACCGTTTTGGGCGGCGCGAAGATCGGTACGACTGGAACTTGTCCCCCTGGCGTTCCGAACCCGTGCCCGTCTTTCGTGGGCTTCAATGCCGAGATTGCACAAGACGCGGTCGTAGAGAAATACGCCATGGTCTCCCCGCTTGCTCGCGTGGGCAGGGGAGTCACGATTCGCTCTACCCGAAAGGTGCTGCCGGGAAAAAATGTTACTACCCAGGCGGAGGCGGATGGCAATGAAAAAACCGTCCTAATGGTTCCGGCTGATCTCAAATTCATGAACGAGGTCATTCACGTCAACGTCGCTTTGGCCCATGGCTACGCTGCCATGGCTGCAAGAGATGCGAGTAGCGTGCGGGGAATTAATTACAATCCGAAGACCGATCTAAATCCGACGCCAAGGCTTCCCACCATTGCCGGCCGTCAGCAGGCGATTCCTGATAATCCGAATCGAGTGATTGGCGATGCGCGATCGGCGAATCCGCTACGGAGTAACAAGCGTAACAGCGCCTTCGCGTTCTCGCAGGCCCGAATGTTGTCTATGCGCGCGGACGAAGGCACGCCGTTTATGATAGGACTGATTGGGACACTGGATTCGCGAGTTACGTTCCATGCGCTGGAACATTGCAAACTTATGCTGGGTTCGGGCAATTATGGTCGATCGAGCATCATGCATGGCGGTACCAGCTTCAATAAGATCACGAGCACCGGAAATAATTTCAGCCTGGGGGAGAATGCTGTTTTCTTTAATTCGAAAGCAGGCGCAAACGCAGTAGTGGGAACAATGAGTTTAGTGGAGGGTTGTGACCTGACCGCCGCTCGCGAGATGAGAGTGGTACCGCCATTTACCGTCAGGGCTTGTGCTCCCGATAATACCTACAGGGATTACCCGGTCGAGTGGCGACGACCGTAACTCTCGTGAATTCCTCAGCGAAATCTTCCTCGAGTCTCTTACACTTCGCGGTGGCGCTGGTCCTGAGCTTCTCATTGGCATCATGTGATAAGCCGTCAGGCCACGAGCGCTCACCCACTCCCCTGGTGCAGAACCTCGTTAGCACGCTGGAGGACGAAGTGCGCGAACTGCCAAACGAGCGTATTGCATGGTCCACCTTCTGGAAGTTGTGCTGGGACAAGACTCCCGACGCAAACGCTTATGAACTTCAGACGCTGACGAGTGAAGGTTCATCCGGAAGGGTCCAGCGCCAGAGCGAAAATTGCTTTCGCATCGAGGCGGCAACTGGAGAAAATAAGAAGTCGGAAGGCTTGCTCAACCGCCAATTGCAACTGGCCCTGCAATCAAGCCAGTTAGCCTACCGGGTTCGCGCCGTCCTCGATAACGGACGAGTCGGCGAATGGTCGCCATCCGTGAGTGTAGGCGCTACTACTCACGTTAATCCCTAATGACGACGGCTATCCGATGAACTGCACCCGAACCTTCGTCAAGTTTCAAATCCAAACTGCACAGTGCCCAACAATCAACGTATTCACCGGGCCCGAATTAAGTGTTACATTGTGCGCCGGTTGAATCTCTTTCGACGATTATTCGCGATGGTTGTAGGCACTCATTCCCGCTTCCGAATACTGCTCGCGATGAGCGTGGCTGTTTTTTTCTCCAGCGTCACGTTAATCCGGTTTCAGAAAACATCAGCCCAAGCTGCCGCTCCGGTTCTGATTAGCCATGAAGACTCCACGCGGGCTATCTCCTTTGAATCCGTAACCCAACAACGCGAACCTTTCTCGTCTACCGCGCCCGTAAAATTCGGCGCCGATAACCAGACGCGGATTATGCTGTTCGCGATGAATATCAGCCTGCAACCGGGCGACACCGTCGGCTCGATCAACGTCGAGGCTGAAGACTTTGCGCATCACGTTTACCAGTTGCCGGTTGAATATATCGGCATCGTTCCGGATCAACCCTGGGCCACGTCGCTGGTGGTGAGACTGAGTAATAGCATGGACGACTTGGGCGATTTGTTGGTGCGCGTAAGCTATCGCGGAAACTCCAGCAACCGTGTCCGGGTCGCCATGGGCCACAGCGGCGGCGGCCTACCCGATGATGAAGGCGCAGTGCCCACACCTGGTTCGGCAAGTCCGAATACTCCGAGTGCAACCGCCGGCAATCTAAGTGTCGGCGACGTGCAAACAATAATCAGTCAGGCGGTTTCTGCCGCGGTGGCGTTGAATCGCGCCGTCACCGTTTCCGTCACAGACCGCGAAGCAAATGTGCTGGGCGTATTTATAATGACCGGAGCGCCGGCCAACACGACGATCCGCAGCGTGGGAACGATTGGACGCGGGCTCGAAGGGACCGTAGTGCCGGCATCGTTAGCCGCAATCTCCAAGGCGGGCACTGGCTCGCTTTTCAGCACGACGGGCAATGCGTTTACCACGCGCACCGCCGGCTTCATTATTCAGGAACACTTTCCGCCGGGCGTCCAGTTTCGTTCTGGTGGTCCATTGTACGGCGTCCAGTTTTCGTCACTGCCCTGCTCGGACATCAAGAAGCCGGCACTGCCGCTGGGACTCTCGGGCGATCCCGGTGGACTGCCGATTTACAAAGACGGAATAGCGGTTGGCGGAGTGGGCATTGAAGGCGACGGGATTTATACCGTCGATCGCGACCCCACTGATTTCGATCAACCCTTCGAAGAATTGATCGCCGCTTCCGCTGGGCGCGGCTATGAAGCGCCGGCGTTGATCCGCGCGGACAATATTCTGGTTGACGGCATTCGCTTGCCTTACTCGAACGTTACGAATCCGCCCGTTCCGGCAACGATGTCATTTGGTAGTCTGCCAGGTTCTGTGCCCATCGCGTTCCCGATTCGCGGTGCGCAAACTTCGGCGTTCGTTCCGGCAAGTGTCGGTGGTGTTGGCGGCGAGGTCGACACGCGCTTCTTTCCTTTTGTCGCGGGCGCAATTCCCGCTGGTCCAAATGCGCTGACTGCGTCTGACGTGCAAACAATAATCGCGCATGCGGCGCAACAGGCAAACATCACGCGCGCGGCGATTCGGCAGCCGCTTGGCAGCAACGCGCGCGTGACGATTGCAGTGGTAGACGCGGCGGGAACAGTGCTCGGCGTTTTCCGTCAACTCGATGCGCCGGTGTTTGGTTTCGATGTTTCAGTGCAGAAAGCCCGGACGGCTGCGTTTTATTCAAGCGCAAACGCCGGAACGCTTTTGCGTGGCGCCGGATTCGCGGCCTACGCCGACCGGGCCGCGGCTGACGGGCTGCAGCTTAACGGTTCGGTGGCCTTCACCGATCGCGCGGGAGGATTTCTGCACCGGCCGTTTTTCCCGGACGGCATTAACAACACTGCGGCCGGTCCGTTCAGCGCCGCGCTCAGCGAATGGAGTCCTTTCAATGTTGGATTGCAATTGGATCTGATCCAGACCAACCTGCTGGCGGCCGTCGGCGGCGCGAGCGTGCCCTGCAGCACGATTCCGAATCTACCCAACGGCATCCAGATTTTTCCCGGCAGCGTTCCGATTTATAAAAATGGTGTGCTGGTTGGGGCGATCGGCATCAGCGGCGACGGTGTGGATCAGGACGATCTAATCAGCGCCGGAGGCGGCAACGGCTACTCGCCGGCGCCGGCCATTCGCTCGGATCAGGTTTTTGTTCGCGGAGTGCGCTTGCCGTTTTTGAAGTTTCCACGCAGTCCGAACCTTTGAGAGTCTGCCCGGTTTCAGGAGCTATGTTGCGCAGTGCTACCGGCATTTTCGTTTTTCTGCTGCTCGCGTTTCTTTGCGTTGCGCAAAGTCCGTCCGCTCCTCAAGGCGCGGGCACGGTGCTTCGTCTGCGCGTGAGAGTGAAGGTCGGCGACTCTACAAAAGGACTGTCGCGCAAACGCTTCTTTCTCATCAAAGGATCGCTCGAACAAAACAAGACCATCGTGGAAGCTATTGAACGTCGACCGATAATCTCGCGCGATTGTTATTACCGCGGCGCCGGCGCGAGTGAAGCCTTGATCAAGTGGCTGAAAGAGAATGATTGCGAATCAGTTTACTGTCGCGAGATTCAGGCGGACGATCTGGAAGGCGCCGGCAGCGTGCCGGAGTTTGCAACTGCGCTTTCGGTCGGCGAGAAAGAGTTTGGCAGTCGCGAGCTTGGGCGGAAATGGTTGACTGTCAATCTCCCTGAGAAACTTCGCAACGGCTTCTACAAAGCTCGGCAGAGCGATCTACAGTCCAGCATCAAACAGGCCGAAGAGTTGTCCGGCGCAAAGGTGCTCTCGGTGATGACAGATCGAATCGGCACCGCTTATTTCACCGACCTCCAGCCGGGAATCTACACGCTATCAAACATCGTTCCCACTGAGATTGGAACCAGTGCCGTGCTTTGGAATTGTGAAGTTCCGGTGAAGCAGGACGATCGCGCGTT
>DASYMB010000446.1:0-10871 GCA_036009285.1 Pyrinomonadaceae bacterium
GAATTGCAGTAAAAATTAAGCGAATAATGACTACATCAGCGTGCATGACGGCGGAATCTTAACACGGCCTAACCTGCCCGTCACCAAAAACCGCTCTTTAACGGGTTACGGCGGAAACGGGGAAAAGGGGAATGCGAGTAAAGTGTGAGGGAACATTAACCCAAACACATTTCCCTTTACCCCTTACCCTTTCCCCTTTTTCCCCGTTTCCCCTTTTGACGTGTCTTATCGATAGTCCGGATACACGATTCGAGCGCTGAAGCTGCCGCTGTTGTCGCTGTAGTTGTCGTCGTTGACCATCAGGTACAGTCGCCCGTCGACTGGCGTGGTGAATGTTGACTGGGAGCCGATAAGAAACGGCTGCGATGTTTGGCCATTGTTCGAAACGATGTAACCAATCAGCGCGCCAACACCCGCGGTGGGTACCGGATACGCGCTGGCTCCGAAAACTGCTCCCGCGCCCGGGCGTCCGCCATCAGGGGAAACTACTCCAGCGCGACGGCCGACAGTGACGCTTCCAGTTGCGTTGATCGTTACCTGATCGCCGGAACGCAAATCAATGCCTGTATCTACTCCGCGCGGCTGGTTGGCCGGTACGTCTACAACGCGCTCGAGGGTTCGGTTGTTTCGCCCGCGACCGCCGCCTGTATTGGAGTTGCCGCTGTTAGTGTTTCCGCCCTGGCGCGAACGGGTCTGCGCCGGTCCGGTTCCCGAGTCGCCTCCAAACGGATCGTAGGCATCGTTTCGATTGTTGTTGTCGTCGGCGCTCCTGGCCATCGCTGCGAGATCAATCTCTTTTCGCACGCGAACATTGAAAGCGCCGCGCGCATCCGTGTAGTTGCCTCGATTAGCGGTAAAGTAGAGACGGCCATCGCGATCAGCGACGAATTCCCGATCGGGACCAATTTCGAGGATCGGGGAATCGTAATCGTTGCCGATCACGGCGATTAGTTCTCCCTCCGGAGCGCGCGGTAAAGGCGCATTCGGATCCGTAGTGCTCAACCCCGCGGGGGTGATACGTGAGCGGCCGGCATAGATCGTTCCGGTAGCATCGACCCGCACTCGCTCGCCGCGTTTGACGTCGATGCCGCTGTCAATCCAATTAGAACCGAGCGAGACGTCCACGGTGCGCGTTTGGTAGCGAGCATCGTCGAGCGAACGACCGTCAATCTCGATACGATCGATGTCGCGCGGTCGCAGGAAGATTACTTCGCCGGCGCTCACTGTGCGCGTAGTGCCTGTTGTGTTGCCCTGATTGCGATTGTAGGTAGGACTTACTGGCAGAGTCCCATTCGCCGTGAGTTGCACTGCAAACCGGCCGTTAATAAAACCCAGCACATTGCCTCGCAGGGTCGATCCACCGCGCAGATAGATCGTGTCGGCTGCGGCAATCGACACGCAACCTAAAATAATCGATAAAACGAGAACTAGTTTTTTCATACTCGGCTCCTTAAGTTTTTATTAACTCAGAGACAGCTTCAACTACGTAAAGCAAACTGTTAGTTTGCGAGGATGGTTGCCGCTCGGTTGAAAGGCTATGAACCATCGCAATCTAACAGATTGCTTTACAAACGCGCCCGCAGCTAACGCGCTCCGCTTCCGGAGCAGATAAACCAAAGGGGGCGGAAATACGGGGAAAGTATTAATTGCAGGAGACGCTGCGATAATTATTGACTGCTGAAAGGGTACACCCAAGAAGGACCAGGGGCAAGTTGGCTTTTTTAAGCCAAAGACTGAGGGCAAGCACTTAAGGGGAACTGGAGAACGGCAAGATTTTCCATTTTTCATTTCTCATTTTTCATTTTGCCATTTCGGAGGGAGGAATCGCAGTGGAACCTGCTGTTCGGCCTGACAGATGTAAACGAAAAATGGAAAATCTTTCGGTCTTTGACCTCCGATGCGCGGTAAGTCGGACTTACCGCAAGGGGTCGTACAAATCTCTCCGGTCTAAGACCGGATCCCCGAGGTCAGAGACCTAAGATAATATTTAAGCTTGGCGGCAAGTCAAAGACCTTCTCTGACTTGCTGGTAACACTCACCTTGAAGGCCGTTCAAAGTACTAACCTTGAAAGCCCTTCAATCGAGAAATTCAGTTCAACTCTAATCATCTCATGGTTGGGAAGGCGGGCTTGCCCCGGCTCCTATTCTTCCCCCCGCTCCTGTTAAGGCGCCGGCGCGCCTCCAGCATTTGCCGGTGGCTTTACGGTAACTGCCGGAATGTTTTGATCGCGCACGAGCTGATTGAATGCCGGTACGTCCGTTTTCATGATCTGGCCCAGCTTCCCGAGCTGCGCATCGATCTGCACGACCAGCTCCTCGTAAACAGCGTAAGACTGCTCGGTCGGCGCCGCATCGGCGCTGGACACCACGCCCGCCAACGCCGCCAGCTTGTTGTTTAGCCGAATCGGATAGTTCAAAGGATCCTGGCTGCTTTGGTTTTTAGTTTGATACAAACTCTCCTCCACGCCGGCCAGGTTCTTTTTCAACGCCGTCGCCGCATCGTTGATAACTTTAAAGCTGGGTTGGCCCACGACACGTTTCAACAAATCATCCACTTGCTTACGCACGTCACGAATCTGAACAATCCCGTTATGCATCTCCGAAACCTTGTCGCGAATCTTCAGTCCCAGCTCGAGCTGTTTCGCATAGTCGGCGGCTGAAGTTGCTAAACGCGGATCCGGTTTCACTTCAAAATTCTCAGTCGTTGTTTTGCCGTCAACCGTGAGCCTGACCTGATACATACCCGGCGCCACTCGCGGGCCGCGCGTTTCCCCGGCCCACAAAATCATTCCCGGAAAACGGACCGCCTCGGCATAACGCAGGTCCCACACAAAACGATTCAGCCCTACGTCTGTCGTTACCCGGGCCGCTCCGCGTCCGCCGCCAAACCCTTCCGACTCTTCACCCGAAGGAGCCTGCGGTTCTTCCGGCGGCGTTGTGACTTGGGCCGCCCCCGGCGTCGGCGTAGGTGAAGCCTGCCCTGCAGGTGACGCAGAGGGTAATGGCTGCGGCGTTCCTCCGGTTTTCGGGGCCTTGGCGGTGAACTTTTGAATCGACTTACCCGAGGAGTCGAGAAACTCCAACACCACGTCGGTCGTCGGTTTCGCTTTCAGTGAGTAATAAACTGTGGCGCCGTTCGGTGGATTGCGTCCAATCGTTGCAGTGGCCGGAAGCTGCGGACTGCCACCATCCATGCGATAAGGATTCTCCGGTCGGAAAAGTTTCGTCTGCTTCACCGCGTTCAGTCCGCCCGCATCCATCATCTGGTGAACGAGAGGCAGGTCGTCAAGGATATAAAAAGAACGCCCTTGCGTCGCCGCAACCAGGTCCTGCTCGCGTTTGTGAATTGCCAGATCGGTGATCGGGACGACAGGAAGATTAAACTGCAGCGACTGCCAATTTGCGCCGTCGTCAAACGAAATGTAGAGGCCCGTTTCAGTGCCGGCGTAAAGCAGCCCGCGCTTGTTTGGGTCTTCGCGTATCACGCGCGTAAATGCGGTCGCAGGAATTCCGTTAGTGATCTTCTTCCAGCTCTTCCCGAAGTCGTTCGTCTTATAGAGGTACGGGCGGTTGTCGTCCCACTTATACATCGTCGCGGCAACATAGGCAGTCGCGGGATCGTTTGGCGAAGCTTCGATGGAGTTGATCTGTATCCACTCCGGCATAAGATCTTTTGGCGGAGTTACGTTCGTCCAGTTTTTACCGCCGTCGCGCGTGACCTGCACCAGGCCATCATCGGAGCCAGTCCAGATAACGCCTGCCTGAACCGGCGACTCCATTACCGTAAAAATCGTGCTGTAATACTCAACGCTCGTGTTGTCTTTGGTGATCGGACCACCGGACGATCCTTGTTTCGATTTGTCGTTTCGCGTTAAGTCAGGACTAATCACTTCCCAGCTTTGTCCTTCGTTCAGCGATCGGAAAAGCACGTTGCCGGCGGTGTACAACGCATTGGGATCGTGCGACGAAAAAAGAATCGGGAAGTTCCACTGGAAGCGATACTTCAAAACGTCAGCGCCGGCGCCCATCGGATTATTCGGATAAGGCGACACATCGTGAAGCTGACCCGTGCGATGATCGTAGCGAGTTATCAACCCGCCATACGAACCGGCGAAAACGATCTGCGAGTCTTTCGGCGACGGAGCGATCCAGCCAGACTCGCCCCCGCCCACGTCGTACCAATCCGCTTCCCTGATGCCGAAGTCAGTGGTGCGGCTGGCGATGCGCACGGTTGAATTGTCCTGTTGCGCGCCATAGATGTTATAGGGGAAATCGTTGTCCAGCGTGACACGATAAAACTGCGCGGTCGCCTGGTCCTGTTCAGTCCAACTCTTGCCGCCGTTCACAGAAACATTTGCGCCGCCGTCGTTGCTATTGATCATTCGGTTCGGATCGTCGGGCGCGATCCAGAGATCGTGATTGTCGCCATGCGGCACCGAAATCCCCGCGAACGTCTTGCCGCCATCGTTTGATTTGTAGAAGCCTGTGTTCAAGACGTAAACCGTGTCGGCGTTTTTCGGATCGGCATAGATGCGCGAGTAATACCAGGCGCGCTGCCGCAGGTTGCGCTGCTCGTTGGTCTTCGTCCAGGTTTTGCCGGCATTATCCGAACGAAAGACGCCGCCGTCTTCAGCCTCGATGATCGCCCACAAGCGATCCGGATTCGCCGGCGAAACAGTGATGCCGACTATTCCAAACATACTTTTCGGCAAACCAGGATTCCGCGTGATCTCGGTCCAGGTGTCGCCGCCGTCAGTTGATTTAAAGATGCCACTGCCCACGCCACCGCTCTCGAGGGTCCAGGGTTTTCGGTAAACTTCCCAAAAGCCGGCGTAAAGAATGTTCGCATTCGTCGGATCGATAACGAGGTCGCTCGCGCCCGCTTTATCCCCACGATAAAAAATCTTCTGCCACGTTTTGCCGCCGTCCTTCGAGCGAAAAATTCCGCGTTCTGCATTCGGCGCCCAGACGTGTCCCTGCGCCGCCACGTAAACGATGTCCGGATTTTTTTGGTTCACGCGAATACGTGAAATCTGGCGCGTGTCTTCAAGGCCAACGCGCTTCCAGGTCTTCCCTGCATCCGTCGATTTGTAGACGCCGTCGCCATGCGAGACGTTACCGCGTATCGGAGACTCTCCCATCCCCACGTAAATTGTGTTGGGATCAGAATCGGACAAACCAATCGCACCAACTGAGCCGGTGCCGAAGACAGAACCATCTGTGATCGGTTCCCAGTTGATGCCGCCATCGGTAGTTTTCCAAACTCCGCCGCCAGTACCGCCAAAGTAATAGACCAACGGTTGTGAAGCGACGCCGGCAACCGCGGTCGATCGGCCGCCGCGAAATGGACCGATCAATCGCCACTGAAGCGCTTTGAACAGATCGGAATCGCTCGCAGGCGTGGCGGTTGCAGTCGGCTTATCCTGCGCCTGGGCCAGCGCGCCGGAATTGGAAAAAATAAAAAAAGCGAGCAGGGTCAGGACGAACAGACAGGTAGGTACTCGACCTTTGCCGGGCCAGGTCTTGAACATTCTCGTGGACTCCTTTAACTTTGGCGCATTGGAACTTTGGGGAACTCTCGTACGGCTGCGAATAATAACAACTGGAGTGCGCTTCTGTCGCGTGCAGGATTCGGATTAATAAGTACCCAGTTCCGCTTTTCGGCTCATATATTTCTCAAATCGAGGCCATAAGAAGGAATCACACATGTCTCGCATAGCGCGCATCCTCTGTTTGACCCTAGCCTCACTCCTGGTGTGCGCTTCTCTGAATGCGCAGACCGAAAGTTCGGTTGTCGCTGACAGTTTCTACTCAGCGATGCAGTGGCGCTGCATTGGCCCACATCGCGGTGGACGTGTGTTGGCCGTGTCGGGAGTGCGCGGCGAGCCGGACACATTTTATTTTGGCGCGGTCGCTGGTGGAGTTTGGAAAACCACTGATGCCGGACACACCTGGAAGCCGATCTTCGACGGTCAACCCGTTTCCTCCATCGGCGCGCTCGCAGTTTCCACTTCAGATCCCGACGTCATTTACGTCGGCACCGGCGAAGCGGACATGCGTTCGGATATTTCTTACGGCGCCGGAATGTACAAATCGATCGACGCCGGCAAGAGTTGGTCCTACCTCGGACTGAGCGACACGCGGCAGATTGGCCGTGTCTTGATTGATCCAAAGAATCCGGACACTGTGCTGGTCGCGGCGCTGGGCCACGGCTTTGGTCCAAACGCTGAGCGCGGTGTCTATCGCACCTCCGACGGCGGCAAGAGTTGGACGCGCGTTCTGTCTAAAGATGAAAACACCGGCGCGGTCGATCTTGCGTACGATCCCGACAACTCAAAAACTGTCTATGCGTCGCTCTGGAATGTGCGCCGGCCACCTTACAACGCCTACGCGCCCGTAAGCGGTCCGGGCGGCGGAATCTACAAATCCACCGATGGCGGCGCTAACTGGAAAGAGATTGCCGGCCACGGTTTGCCAGCCGGCACGCTGGGGCGCATCGGCCTCGACGTTGTTGCCGGTGAGCACGGAAAGCGCGTCTACGCCTTAGTCGATGCCGGGACCGCCAGTGGACTTTATCGCTCCGACGACAGCGGCAACCAGTGGTTTTTAGTTAGCACTGAACCACGCATACTCAGTCGCGGTTGGTACTTCGGTGAAGTGCGAAGCGATCCCAAGAGTCCTGACACGGTGTACGTTTCAAACGTCTCGCTTTATCGTTCGACCGACGGCGGGAAAAACTTCAAAGCGATCCGCGGGGCGCCCGGCGGCGACGACTACCACTCGCTTTGGATCGATCCGGAAAATCCCCAGCGCATGATTTCGGGCGTGGACCAGGGAACGATCATTACCCTGAACGGTGGGAAGACATGGAGCAGTTGGTACAACCAGCCGACGGCGCAGTTTTATCACGTGGCGGTGGACAATCAGTTTCCTTATTGGGTCTATGGCGCGCAACAGGACAGCGGCACCGCGGCGGTCGTTAGCCGCAGCGACTACGGACAGATTACGTTTCGTGATTGGCATCCGATCGGCGCGGGCGAGAGCGGTTACATCCTTCCCGATCCGGTAAACCCGCAGATTGTTTATGGCGGCAGCACGGGCGGAGAACTTTATCGTTTCGACACGAAGACCGGGCAGGTCCAGGATGTGTCGCCCACGCCGGCCGAGCTGGGGACAAACGTCATTCATCGTTATCCCTGGACCACCCCGATTGCGTTTTCGTTTCAGCCGCCTCACGCGCTTTATCAATCGTCGCAGTTTTTGATGAAGACTGTTGACGGCGGCAGGAGCTGGAAAGTTATCAGTCCCGATCTCACCTTGCGCCCCGGAGAAAAGGAAGCAGACGCTAAGGGCGTTGTCTATTCGATTGCTACATCGCCGCTTGCCGCGGGCACAATTTGGATCGGCACCGACAATGGCCTGATCCAATTAACTCGAAACGACGGCCAGACCTGGAGCGAAGTTTCACCGAAGGGTTTGCCGCCCTGGAGCATGATCAGTCTCATCGACGCTTCTCCGCACAACGCGGCGACCGCTTATGCGGCGATCGATCGTCACCAGATGGACGACATCACACCTCACATTTACCGCACGCATGATTTCGGCAAGACGTGGACGAAGATCACAAGGGGAATTCCGGCGACTGCTTACGTACACGCGGTGCGCGAAGATCCGGTGCGACCGGGCCTGCTGTTTGCCGGCACTGAAACGGGCGTCTATGTTTCTTTCAACGATGGCGAACTGTGGCAACCCCTGCAACTCAATCTTCCGGTAACCGCGGTGCGCGATCTCGTGGTTAAGGGCAACGACCTGGTAGTTGCCACACACGGACGTTCCTTCTGGATCCTGGATGACATTTCACCGCTCAGAGAGTTGACTTCACCTGCGGGGGCGAACGTGCATCTGTTCCTCCCATCAACAGCGATTAGAATTCGCAAGAACGTTGCGCACGACACGCCCCTGCCGCCCGAGACGCCCGCGGGAAAGAACCCGCCCCCGGGGGCGATCATTGATTACAGTTTTAGATCCATTCCCTCGGGAGAGGTGACCCTCGAAATAGTCGACAGTGCTGGGGTGCTGGTTAGAAAATATTCGAGCAACGATCAGCAGCGAAAGATCGATGACACACAATCTTTCCCCACCTACTGGTTCAATCCACCGGCGCCGCTATCTAAGAACGTGGGATTGAATCGCTTCGTTTGGGATTTGCGTTATGAGCGGCCGCCGGCGTTGCGCTATGGCTATAGCATCGCCGCGGCATTCGGCGAAGATGCGATTATGGTGCCGGAAGGCCCGCTGGCTTTGCCGGGCAAATATCAAGTGAGACTCACCATCGGTTACCTTACCTATGCCACGCCTCTGGAGATAAAGCTTGATCCGCGAGTACGGATACCTCAGTTAGCACTCGGTCAACAACTCGCACTCGAGCTGAAGATCATTGAAGGAATGAAGCAAAGCTATGAGGTAGTGCAACGAATCAATAACCTGCACACGCGTTTAAAAGAGCTCCAAAGTAAATTGAATTCCGATCCGGGAGCGAAACCGCTACTCGACGCTATCGCCTCGCTCGATAAGAAGGCGGCTGAGTTGGTAGTAGTCGAGCAAGCGTATCCGCCCATTGGTATCGTTTCGATCGCCTCTCTGAACGGCGCGCTCGGTTCACTCTTGTTTCAAGTTGACGGCGCCGACTCGGCGCCAACTACGCCAGCCGTCAAGGCCTTCGGCATCTATAGAAGGCTGCTCGATCAGCAACTGGCAAAATGGGCAGGACTGAAGCAAAAGGACGTGGCTGCCCTGAATGCGTTGTTACAGGCACGAAACCTCGAAAAGATCACTATCAAGAATTAATGCGACACCCGGGGATTTGCGCGAAACCTTTTGGCCTAAACTACATTGACATAAGAGAGCTGATTACACCTTCTTCGAGCGGCAACGCCAATTTTGCAGTGCGGTGACAAGCGCAGCGCGACACCGCTTTTTGCAGAATGAAGCAGCCTTGACGAGTTGAGCTTTCAACCAAAGCGCCGTCGCCGCTGCGCTCTGCCGGCGCACTCCAAATGAACTACTTAACAAATTTCTCGCCTCGCCATTCCGCGTTGTTCAGATGGCTCTGAATGATCTCGTTGTCCTTCATCGTTTTGAAATGAAGCAGGAAGTTTTCGTAACGCAAACTGTTAGTTTGCGTGCGGCTTGAGTGACTTCCCACCGTTCCGCAAACTAACAGTTTGCGTTACAGGGAGCCGCCTGCAAGTAGCTCTTCTACAAACTCTCCAGGAATCCTCTGGAGTCCCAATTGAAAAGGAGAAGAAAATGTTGATACGTCAACTTGCTTTGGTCTCGGATACGAAAAAAGTGTCTTTCTCCGCAGTGTCCCGCGTGGGTGCGGCGCTGCAAAAACAGGCGACCCGCGATCTCGCTTCCATCTGGCAAGTGAAAGCAACCGTGGATTCATTCGCCAGGCTTGAGGATGTTCCGGTTGGTTACTGGCCCATCATCATCACTGACGATGATTTGGGCAGCGCGGCGGGCATACATGAAGACAAACAGGGTCAACCTTTTGCCCTCGTGAAATTTGATAATGGCTGGGCGCTCACCGCCAGCCACGAATCCTGTGAGATGTTGGTTGATCCTTTTGGCAATCGCCTCATGCCGGGTCAGTCTCCGATGAAGGACCAGGGACGCGTCGAGTTCCTCGTCGAGGTTTGCGATCCCAGTGAAGACACTCCGTTCGCCTACCGTGTAAACGGCATAGTGGTTTCAGACTTCTACACGCCAAACTACTTCGACCCGGTCAGGACCACAGGTGTCAGGTATAGCTTTACGGGCGCAATCACCGCGCCTCGTCAGGTACTGAAAAACGGTTACCTGAGTTGGCACGATCCTGTTTCGGATCACTGGTTTCAGCAGACTTTTTTCACTGGCTCGAAGCCGGCGTTTCGCGACATCGGTAAGATCGATGCGCAATCAAGTGAAAACCTGCGCGCCATGCTTTATAAACGCACGCCTGAGCGGTATGAACCAAAGCGCTTCGCGGAATCCGACGTAGAATTGGCCGTGGCTTCCATGACCGCACACGCCGAGGCCGCCACCGCCAGAGCCGAATCCTTGCGAAAGCGAATCGCAGAAGTGCGTGAGAATTCAAAGTAGCATCCGAATAGTGACGTCGGCGTAGTTTGAATTGATCTCTGTGAGCCCTCCGTGTTCTCTGTGACTCTGGCGGTGGTTATTCACTACAGAGTCACAGAGAACACAAAGGTTGCACAGAGACGACACTGTCCTGAAGTTCCGTTAACTTGCTCAACGCCTTAACGCAAATTAGACTGGAGTTCTGATTTGAGGTGAACATGGCGAACGACGACGAAGCGGCGAGACTGGCAAAAGCCAATGCCGTAAGAGAAAGAATCGCGGCGCTTAAGTCCGGGCAAGCGAAGCCTGAGGATTCGGAGAATGACTCTAAGACTTCAAGCCCGCTAAACGACCCGAAACCAGCCAACGACACAACTCCCGTGAACGAAAGGCCAAGGGAGTTTGTCCATCGCCGAATGCGCGAGCTCGATCACGATCCAAGTAAGAACGATGCATCTGACGACTGAGCTGTAGAGCCGGCACTCCTGCCGGTGGCTGGTATATGAAGTGTTGGGCAGGCTGCCGGAAGTTTAGAGTACAAGCGACTTTGCCCGAAAAATGGTTCGGCCGGTTCTGGCCAAGCAGAAGCCCGACCGTTAGGAAGGGCTTAAGATCGAAATTTTGGCAGAAACCAGAGCCCTGCTAACGCGCGGGCTTCTGCTTGGGACAGTGTACTCAGCCCATTGACACTTTTCGGGCAAGGCCAGTACAAGCTTCAGCTTGCATTCCCGCGCCGGTCCATTCTC
>DASYMB010000447.1:0-11033 GCA_036009285.1 Pyrinomonadaceae bacterium
TGCGGACGCGATCAATAACGCTCCCGCTGAAGGCGAAAAACCGAATAAGCCGGTACGCATCAATCGAGCGCTGGTGGCGAGGTGCAGGAAATGAATCGTCGGTGAAGTTTACAGAAGAAGACTTTACCTGCGTTCTGACGAAAGAGCAGCCTAAAAGCCGGACTCTGAACTTCGGGCCTGGGGTTTAAAGTACAAGCTTTAGCTTGCGTGCGTTCCGGAGCTAAAGCGTTTGATACCGGCCTATGCTCCATCTATCGAATAACGGGCGACCACGACTCTCATAGCCTGAAACCAATGCCCAACAGCGTTCTGCGTTATCACTTAACACGGCTGCTAAACCGCGAGGATCTTAATCGGCGGGAGGCGTCAGCGGTTCTCGAGGCGATGCTGGCGGACGATGCAAGCGACGCGCAGATCGCCGCGACGTTAGTGGCGTTGGCGGCTAAAGGTGAAACTGTCGCCGAGCTTGCCGGAATGACGGAGGCGCTGCGCCAGCGCGCTTTAAAAGTTAGTTCGTGCCGAGAGGCGTTCATTGACACAGCGGGCACCGGCTCGAGTCGCGCAAAAACTTTCAACGTCTCAACCGCGGCGGCGTTTGTAATCGCCGGGGCCGGGTTGGCCGTGGCCAAGCACGGCAATCGCGCCGCCAGCAGCAAGTCTGGGAGTGCGGATGTGTTGACGGCGCTGGGCGTCAACGTCTCAGCATTAGCGCGCGTCACGGAAGATTGTTTGAACGAACTTGGAATCTGTTTCATGTTCGCACCGCTCTATCACGGCGCCACGGCGCGAGTCGCAGGCATTCGTCGCGAGCTCGGGATTCACACAACGTTCAACCTGCTTGGGCCACTCAGCAATCCCGCCGCTGCGCCAAGGCAAGTGATCGGCGTCTGGCGAAAAGATTTGGTTGAACTGCTCGCGAACGTGCTGGCGGCGCTGGGAACCGTGCGCGCCTGGGTGGTCCACGGCGAAGACGGCCTCGATGAAATCACGCTTACCGGCAAGACGTTCGTTGCCGATGCTCAGAAGGGGAAGGTAAAAACGTTTGAGATCGGGCCGCAGGATTTCGGACTCGAACCAGGCGCGCTCGATCATCTGCGCGGCGGCGATGCCGAGGGCAATGCGCAGATTATTCGCGAGGTGTTATCAGGCGAGCGGCGCGACGAGGCACGAGGGTTGGTTGTGATAAACGCCGCGGCGGGGTTGTTTGTCGGCGGTAAGGCCGACGCGCTAAACGAAGCAGCCAGACTCGCTGAAGCGAGCATCGACAGCGGCGCGGCGCGGAAGAAACTTGACGATTTAGCACGAGCGACAAACGCAGCCTAATAGTTCAGAGTATGCGGCGGCCGAGCCGCGGATATCAGCCGTGGATTTCCTTTCGCAGATCATTGCTAGTAAGCGCGCGCGCATCGAAGCGGCGAAGCGCGCTGTTTCATTTGAGCGCATTCGCGAAGATGCGAGGGACGCGCGCATCGGCGCGAAGGCTTACGCTTTATCGGCGGCACTCGAGGGTGGCGATCGCATCAACATCATCGCGGAATTCAAACGTCGTTCACCTTCGAAAGGCGCGATACGCGAGAACGCCGACGCGGCGGACACCGCGCGTAGTTATCAATCAGCCGGCGCCGCAGGCATTTCAGTCTTAACCGAAGCAGACTACTTCGGCGGCTCGCTGGATGATCTTCGAGCAGTCCGCCAGGCAGTTTCAATTCCGATCCTGCGCAAGGATTTTATTGTCGATGACTATCAGGTGTACGAGTCGGCGGCGGCGGGAGCGGACGCGTTGTTGTTAATTGTGGCCGCGCTCGACGACGAAACACTTGCGCGGCTGTTGCGTTTGACTGAAACCGAGTTGGGGTTGGACGCGCTTGTCGAAGTGCATATCAAAGCGGAGATGGAAAGAGCAGTCGCCGGCGGAGCGAAGCTGATCGGAGTTAACAACCGTGATCTGCGGACCTTCGCAGTCTCCACCAAAACTTCGCTGGACCTCGCGCGGTTTGCTCCGGCGGACGCGGTTCTGGTTAGTGAGAGCGGGCTCACTCCGAATGACGTGCGCGGGCTGCAGGCTGTAGGCTACAAGGGTTTTCTGGTGGGAGAAACTTTGATGCGCGCCGATGATCCGGAGCGCCAACTACAACTCTTCCGGCATCCCGTTGAATGATGTTAGTTAAAATCTGTGGCATCACTAATCTCGACGATGCGCTCGCCGCTGTAGCTGCGGGAGCCGACGCGCTCGGGTTCAATTTTTACCCGCAGAGCCCACGCTACCTTTCGCCGGAAACGGCGCAGTCGATAATCGATCGCTTGCCGGCGAAGGTGTTGACGGTTGGAGTCTTCGTGAATGAAGAGCTGGATTCGATCCGAAAGATCGCTTCAACGGCGGGAGTCCGGGGCTTGCAGTTGCACGGCGACGAGTCTCCGGAATATTGTAAAGCGCTCAATGATTATTATTTGATCAAGGTGTTCGCGGCGGATGCGGAGTTTAGACCCGAGAGAGTACTCGACTACGACGTTTCTGCAATCATGCTTGATGCTCTGGATCGAGATGGCGTTAGAGGTGGCACCGGAAGGGTCAGCAATTGGTCCCTAGCGGCGAAAACGACGCAGCTTTTTGCGAAACTGTTTCTTGCCGGCGGACTGTCAGCCGAAAACGTTGGAGAAGCGATTGAACGCGTGAAGCCCTATGCCGTCGACGCCTGCAGCTTGCTTGAGAACAGCCCGGGCCGAAAGGACCACCAGCGCCTGCGTGCCTTTGTTGCAGCGGTGCGTAACACGACGGGCTGACACACGTGGGCGACAGCGTGAAGACTTGCACTAAGCCCGCGCAGCGCGGCGATAGCATAAGCCTGAGGTGAAGCGGAGCGGAACCCAGGATCGTTATAGTGAAAGGAATGAGCCCGCGAAGTGG
Source organism: Pyrinomonadaceae bacterium (assembly GCA_036009285.1). GTDB lineage: Bacteria > Acidobacteriota > Blastocatellia > Pyrinomonadales > Pyrinomonadaceae > PSRF01. The sequence continues at coordinate 2,906 of DASYMB010000447.1, forward strand.
GCGAGAGATCGTTTTTAAATACGAGTCAACCGTTTCTAACCTTCGCTCGGTCGCACGCTTCGCGCGCTCGGTTTTCTTACCTTCGTCATCCTGGGGTTTCGCTTCGCTCCACCTCAGGCTTTATGCTTTCATCCGCTCCGCGGGTTTGGAATAGAACAGGGCAGATGCCAGAAATCGAATCACAACCTGATGAACTGGGCCACTGGGGAACCTATGGCGGACGCTATGTTCCCGAGACCCTGATGGCGCCGTTGGAAGAGTTGACCGCGGCCTATCTCAGCGCCCGCGCGGATCCGTTGTTTGCGTCTGAACTGGCAACTCTATTAAAGGATTACGCGGGCCGGCCCACGCCTTTGTTCTACGCCGACCGCTTAACAGCGCACGCCGGCGGCGCGAAAATTTATCTAAAACGCGAAGACTTGCTGCACACCGGCGCTCACAAAATTAACAACACGCTCGGGCAGGTTTTGCTGGCTCGACGCATGGGGAAGCGACGTGTGATAGCGGAAACCGGCGCGGGGCAGCATGGCGTGGCAACAGCAACGGTCTGCGCACTGTTTGGACTGGATTGCGTGGTCTACATGGGCGCCGAAGATATGCGGCGGCAGGCGTTGAATGTTTTTAGAATGGAACTGCTCGGCGCCGACGTTCGCGAGGTGAACGCCGGATCGCGGACGCTGAAGGATGCGATCAATGAAGCACTGCGGGATTGGGTAACGAATGTTGAGGACACTTACTATCTTATCGGTAGTGCTCTCGGGCCACATCCCTACCCGCTGATGGTTCGCGAGTTTCAAACGGTGATCGGCCGCGAGACGCGCGTACAAATTTTGGAGAAAGAAGGACGTTTACCCGACGTGTTGATCGCCTGCGTAGGTGGCGGCTCGAATTCTATCGGCATGTTTCACCCGTTTCTGCCGGACGAATCCGTGAAGATGATTGGCGTGGAGGCAGGAGGCCGAAGCAATCAACTCGGTGAACACGCCGCGCGTTTCAATCAGAACGGCGGCGGCCGTCCCGGCGTGTTGCAAGGCACGATGAGCTATGTCCTGCAAGATGAGCAGGGACAAATTGCAACGACCCATTCACTTTCCGCAGGACTCGATTACGCCTCTGTTGGTCCCGAACATGCCTGGCTGCACGACGCGGGCCGCGTCGAGTACACCACCGTGTCTGATGCGGAAGCGCTGGCGGCGTTTCGTTCTTTGTCGAACCTCGAGGGCATCATTCCCGCGCTTGAGTCAGCCCATGCCGTAGCCGAGGCAATCAAAATCTCCGGGGGAATGAAGGGCGACAAAATCGTAATTGTGAATCTTTCGGGACGCGGAGATAAGGACGTGAATACGGTTCAAGAGAGTCTGGAGTCTGAAGTCTTGAGTTTGGAGTCTTAACATCTTGGGTCGAATAGAGGATGCGTTTAGCCGGCTAAAACAGGAAGGGAAGAAAGGCTTCATCCCGTTTATCACAGCGGGCGATCCCGACCTTGAGACAACTGTCGCGTTGCTGGTGGAGCTGGGCAACTCCGGCGCGACGATCATCGAACTCGGCGTGCCTTTCAGCGATCCGATAGCCGATGGCCCGGTGATTCAACGCGCGTCCGAACGCGCACTCAAGCACCGGCTCGGATTGCAAGAGATTTTCGAAACTACCAAAAAAGCGCGCGCTACGATCGATACTCCGCTTGTCCTTTTCAGTTATTTCAATCCGCTGCTGCAATACGGCATTGATAGACTGGCGCGCGATGCCCGAGAGGCCGGCGTTGATGGAATACTGGTGACCGACCTCACGCCGGAAGAATCTGAGGAGTTTGCCGCAGCGCTGAAACTGAATGACCTGGACATGATTTTTTTGGTTGCGCCAACGTCTACCGACGCACGTCTGCGAATGATTGCCGAGCATGCAAGCGGTTTTGTATATGCCGTATCTCGTGCAGGTGTGACCGGGGCTCGCGAGAATTTGAGTAACGAGGCAGAATTACTCGTCGCGCGCGTGCGCAGGGTTTCCAGTTTGCCTGTGGCGGTGGGGTTTGGTATCTCCAACGCGGCGCAGGTGGCGCAGACCTGTAGCTACGCTGATGCCGCCGTGGTGGGCTCCGCCATTGTCGCGCGAATTGAGAAGCTCTCGGCAGGCGAAAACCTGGTGCAGAAAATCGGGGAGTTCGTGCGTAGTTTGATTTCTGTTGGGAGCACAACTAAGTGAAGGAGACTCTACCACGCGGCTCAGCAATCGAACGCGGGACGGCGGTAGTTATTGTCCTACACAGTCCACGCGAGAAGTATTGGGGCGTGCTCGACGAGATTAATCAGGCTGGAGTATTCTTGCGCGGCCTCGACCTGAATGCATTTGATGATTGGGTAAGCGCGGTTGTGCACGAGGAGCCGTTCGTTGGATTCGGCGACCTGTTCTTTCCCATGTGGCGCGTCGAGCGCATCTCTAGAGATGAAGCGGCGGGAGGAATTCCAACGCTCGGCGAACAGGTAGAGAGGCGCACGGGACGCACGATGGAGACGCTGTTGCAATCCGATAATAGCAAATCTGATTAGTCGCTATTGTTTTGTATCGCGCAACCTCGCCGGAAGTTCGGCGCAGAGAGGGCTGCCGTTGCGCGCTGGATCGAAGTTTACACCCTCCGGAAAATAATGTTGTTGCAAGCATGAAACACTGTTCCATTCTCGCGCTGGCTGTGCTATGCTCACCGCAATCTGACGGCAAAGGGAAGTGCACTGGCCGGAAATCGTGAGAAGAGGAGTGGAAGAAAGAGATGTATGTCATGGCTGAAGACCGATTCACAGTAGACCGCGGCAAAGCGATTGAGGCGGCTCTATCGGGTATTGAAAAAAGGTTTGGCAAGGGATCAATTATGCGCCTGGGAGAGCGTGAGGTCTCGGATATTCCGGCGATTTCTACTACGTCCCTAAGTCTGGACGTGGCGGTGGGAATTGGCGGCGTGCCGCGCGGGCGGATCATCGAGATATACGGTCCTGAGAGTTCCGGCAAGACCACTCTTGCGCTTCATATCGTGGCGGAAGCGCAGAAAGCCGGCGGCGTGGCAGCCTATATCGACGCAGAACACGCAATGGACGCGGATTACGCCGGCAAACTCGGCGTACAAATCGACCAGCTTCTAATCTCGCAGCCGGATTCCGGTGAACAAGCACTGGAAATTGCGGAGGCGTTGGTGCGTTCAAACGGAATTGATGTGATCGTGATTGACTCGGTCGCGGCCCTGGTTCCCCGTGCGGAACTGGACGGCGAAATGGGTGATTCACTGCCAGGCCTGCAGGCGCGTCTGATGTCGCAGGCGCTGCGGAAGCTGACAGCGATAGTGGCGCAGTCGAACACCTGTTTTATCTTCATCAATCAGATTCGCGAAAAGATCGGCGTGATGTTTGGCAGTCCGGAAACTACGACCGGCGGTCGCGCGCTTAAGTTCTATGCCTCCATGCGGCTGGACATCAGGCGCATTGGCGCCATTAAAGATGGGGACCGAGTTGTCGGCAACCGCACCAAAGTGAAAGTAGCCAAGAACAAAGTGGCGCCACCTTTCCGCGAGTGTGAGTTTGACATCATGTACGGCGAAGGCATTTCACGCGAAGGCGACGTGCTCGATCTGGCGGTTGCGCAAAATGTCGTCGACAAAAGTGGCGCGTGGTTTTCTTACAAAGGCGATCGCCTTGGCCAGGGACGCGAGAATTCCAAACAGATGCTGAAAGAGAAACCTGAAATTCTCCAACGCATCGAAAGAGAAGTGAAGGTCAAACTCGGAATGCCGGTGCGCGAAGAGAAGGTCGAAGCCGCTCCGAACGCAAAAGCCGCCGCCGCTGAAAAGAAGTAGCCATTCGGCAAATCCGCGGGTCAGCATCAATCAGGGACGGCGGGTTGATGCTGGCTGCGCCGCGTAAGAATGAAAGTCGAAGGTAGACAATGGTTATATCCTGCATCAGGATTTCGGAAGCTCACGGACAGCCATCCTTAGACCTCATTAACGCGGCACTTCCTTGAGGGACTGAACCCAAGTCCGGAAAAGGAGAATGCTAATGTTCATCATGTCGACAATTGCCGATGGGCCGTATTGGCCGAGCGCACTTGAGCCGCTCCTCTATCCCGTAGGCTGCTCCTTTTATCGTCCCTTCTCGTATCAACAGGACTATGTCGATGCAGTCTTACTGGATGTCTTTAAAGACCCCAAACAATTGAGCGCGTTTCTTAATGATGAGCACCGGAACCGTGGCGTCTTCGGCATGCGAATGCGCGGCAAAACGACCGAAGGCGAGGAAAATTCAGACAAATATCTGAAGACATTCATTCCCCTGAGGTGGGTGAAGCTCACAAACGTCCGCATCCTGGATTCGGTCCAGTTAAGTCTCACCCTGGGCGAATACATCGGTCTAAAGGACAAGAAGTTCCAACCCGTTTCTCTGGAACCATTCATCGATTTTAGCAAGCCTGAAACCATGCTGATGATTGAGATTTCCGGAGAAACGATGAAGTCGTTAAGCAGCACAGTTGAACCACCCGATGGGCTATGGAGACGATTGGCCGACGACGAATCGCTTTCTCTCAAAGCCCGGGAGAACTTCAGAGGGAGCAATGTTCTGCGTTTGACCAGAGTTACCGAGCGAGGCAGCACGACTCCGCTTACTCCCACCGCACTCGAGCCAACTCGTAAAGATCAACTATATGGATTCAGCTTGCGAACCGAGAAGGTGTACGATTTCGAGCTTGATTACAACCGGATTTATGGTCCCGGGGAATCTCAGGATCCGTTCTTGTATGACTACAAGTTCGGTGGTCCAGGCGCACACTTTGAGGTTTCGAGAGAAACTTTGCGAACTACTGGAAACTACAGAACCGAGACTCTCTGGGTTCAACCCAAAGTGGCACAACCCGCTTCTGTTCTGTTGGAGTGGGATGGAGTCAAGCGAACTGACAAGAGCCCGATAGGCGATCCCAAGAGCGACAAGATTATGCCCTTGCGCGTGCCGGTAATAAGCGTGGCCCATTTTTGGACGCGATCGCGAATTATCGATGGCTTGGGCGCGTTGCTGTCCGCCATGTTCCTGGCACTCTTTCTCTATCTCGCCTATCAGACGGCGAGCGGCGCTCCTCAACCTGGAAGTCCGCCTAATTCGGCTTCGGTAATGCCAATCTTACTCGCCCTGGGAGCCATCTTTGCAGGGTTGTTTGGTGGTTTTATAAAAGACTTCATCAAGGGCCGATCCTAGAAAAACTTGCGGCCAACGGTCCGTACACCTTCCTATCGCTACGGCCTCCACTTAATTTCGGCTGGCCCAGGCCGTAACAATGATATTGAATTGACCAGTATTCCTGATACAATGCCGGCATTATCAGCGGCACGAGCCCGGGAATCCTGACCTCTCGTCAAGAAGCTCATGGAGTTACCTCAAAATCTCCGTCCGGCACGCACTTGTTCTCTATATATTCAAACCCAATCCTTCGTGTCTGGTTCTACCGTGTCATCGTTTTCACCGCGCGGAATCCGACGCTCGAGTCATACACCGAGAACGCAATCAATAAGCGTCCCTATTTGTTTCTACTCCGACTGAAGTGGAGGCGTAGCCAGATGACTATCAGGATCTTTATCAGCTACAGCCATGAAGACAAACGCTATCTGGGTAAGAGTTCCCTGATTGGATTTCTTAGAGGACTGGAACGGGAAGACGTTGAATTTTGGTCGGACCAGGCAATTACGGTAGGAAGTCCATATGGCGTCTTTGATATGGCGGGTAATGTCTGGGAGTGGGTAACGGACTGGGCAGACGACGTGAGAAAAACCATCAAGGGCGGCAGTTATAAACACGACAAAGACTTTGCAGTTTGTAGTTCCAGCGAGGGCTACAACCCAAATTCGGGGCGCCCTTCCAGCGTAGGCTTTCGCTGCGCCAGGAGTCTCAACTGAGGTCGTGCGGTTGCAGGGGATGAAATTGGGAACTAACGTGTCGCTTAAATCGCTGCAAGGCTGATTGTGCCCGCAGTATTCAAATAGGGAGGGATCGGTGGCGCGAACACATAAAAGTATTGGCTTAAGATGCCAGCAGATTCAAGGCCTGGGCCACGACCTGATGGTAGCGGACTATGGTTTCTCCAGTAAAGGTCTGTCCTTTGTAGAAGTTTGCGATCGCGATTGGCGCAAACTGTTTGATGAGGCTTTGGACCTGACTCACTATTCCTACTCCTGCCAGCGGGTTGGCCGGTGTATGCGCCTTGCGATTATCGAAGAGGGCGAATGGGTGGGCGGAATAGTGCTCGGCTCTACCTTTCCCAACATCATGGTCAGAGACGAGAGTGTTGGTCTGCGGAAGTTTGTGACGAATTACAAGCGACGTGGATTGACTAATCCATGGAGCCGGAAGAACCGCCAATACTGGAGGAATCTTCAGCGAGTGGTTAATCATGCCCGCACCTTTGTCTTTCCTCAGTTTCAGGGCAGAGGCATCGGTATCCGCGCCCATCGCATACTCTTAACGAAGGGTGTTGCGATGTGGGAAGAGAAATATCGCGATCGAGTTTACGCCCTGGACACTCTATGCACTGCCGATGAATCCAAACTGTTCCTGCTCAACGGTTGGACCAGAGCCGGTCAAACCAAGGGCTACACGCTGGACCGGACGGAAGTATTTTCCAAATCACTCAAAGTAGTTGATGACCGTGAGAAGGGTATTAAGAACAACGGTGCCTTGCGGAAGGGTGAGAACAGCATTCAGTGGTGGGTTTGGACCATCCAACTGCACACCTTCTAGCTCCCTGCTTTACACTAAGCGATTCTCAACCGATAATCCGCCCGCGGGTAGGACAGACATTCTTGTCTGCCCGCCGAAAAGTTTTCCAGCTACCATTTGTCAGTTTTCATTTGTCATCGAAGGGCACGGAAGTCAAAGAATCCCGATAGGAATGCCTGTCTTACTATGAAATCGATTCTCATTAAAGGCGGAATACTTCTGACGATGGACGCTGACGACGCGATCATAAGCGGTGATCTGCTGATCGATGAGGGCCGCATCCAAAGCCTCGGTGAACGAGGCGCGACGGCTGACCTCGTTATCGATGCTTCTGGTTGCGCAGTTCTTCCCGGCTTTGTGCAAACTCACGTGCACCTTTGCCAAACTCTCTTTCGCGGCGCGGCTGACGATTTGCTGCTGCTCGATTGGCTCAAAAAGCGTATTTGGCCCATGGAAGCGGCCCATAACGCCGACTCAGTCAGAGCTTCTGCCAGGCTCGGTGTGGCCGAGTTAATCAAAGGCGGCACAACTTGCGCCTTGACGATGGAAACCGTCAATCACACCGAGGAAGTTTTTAAGGTAGTCAGTGAAACAGGCTTTCGAGCGACGATCGGCAAGTGCATGATGGACAAAGGCGACGACGTGCCGCCTGCGTTGCATGAAGAAACGGCCCCGTCAATCAAAGAGTCTTTGGAGCTGCTCGAGGCCTGGCACGGCACCGCCAATGGACGGATACGTTATTGCTTCGCACCGCGTTTCGCATTGAGTTGTACGCGGGAACTTCTTGCGCGCGTTGGTCAACTGGCAAAAGAGCGCCAAGTGATGGTCCACACGCACGCGTCGGAAAATAAAAGTGAGTGCGCTTTAATCGAAGCCGAAACTGGGATGCGCAACGTTGCTTACCTTGACTCGCTCGGGTTGAGCGGGCGCCACGTCGTGTTGGCCCATTGCGTGCACCTGGACGAGGCGGAGTTTCAAACACTCGCGCAGACGCGAACTAACGTTGCTCACTGTCCTTCTTCAAATCTGAAACTTGGGTCTGGCATCGCCGAGATTTCGAGAATGCTCGCTGCCGGAATTTCGGTCTCACTGGGTGCGGACGGCGCCGCTTGTAACAACCGGCTCGACATGTTTACGGAAATGCGCAGCATGGCGCTGCTCCAAAAGGCCATGCATGGCCCACAGGTCATTCCTGCCAGGCAAGCTTTGCGCATGGCCACGATTGACGGCGCTAAAGCCTTGGGACTCGAGACGGAAATTGGAACTCTGGAGACTGGTAAACGCGCCGATGTAGTGGTAGTGAATCTGAACGCGCTTCACTCCGTTCCATACTCAGCGGATCCAATCTCGGCGCTGGTCTACTCGGCCCAGACCTCCGACGTTCAGAG
>DASYMB010000448.1:0-12843 GCA_036009285.1 Pyrinomonadaceae bacterium
TGCAAAACTGGTGCGAGTGCAAACGACCGGGTTTGTCCCAGTGCAATTAAAGGCCGGGCCGGAGATTTGCTCGGCGCTCACAAAGGTGGCATTTAGCGGCTGTGGATCTGTAAACACTACGTCGGTCGCGGCACTTGGACCGGCATTCCTGATTGCCACGTTATAGCTGAAGTCAGTGCCCGTGTCAGGACTGCCGCCATTTATTGATTTGACAACCGAAAGATCCGCAATCGGCGTTGCACCCTGCACGATGAAAGTCTGGCTGAAGACTACTGAATTTCTACTGGAAACCACGTTTACTTTCCACGTACCAACATTGTCCGCCACGAAGACTCCCGAAATTATCGAGGTTTCCGTAATGGGCACTGTCAATGAGTCCGATTGTGGATCGGTAGTGATTGGAGTGACTTGCCGGCCGATTCCGGATGGGTCCACCCATGAAAAGCTACGCTTGAAAGCGAGGCTAATACCTGACACTTTAGCGCAAACCTCGTCGCCTAAATTGAAAGTCGACTTCGGCGTCGTGCAATTAGCCGCATATGTCGTAATCGGTTCCGGCGTCGCTTGGGGCAGCGGCAACAGATTTAAGTTTGAACCCAACCACGGAGCGAAGCTTTTTCGGTTTAAGCCTGGCGCCGCAGTTTGGATTTCGTTTGTGGCTGCACGTTGGCCTGTCCGAGTTTGCTTTGCAGAAGACGCTGAAGATGATGAAAACAACGGGATACTGACGAGCGCGATCAGGGTAAGAAAGGCCGCGATGCGCATCACCGAAGTAATATTTGTGCGATGAAGACAGGGACTGGTAACGGACTGGGTTTTCATGGGAAATTTCTCCTCAGGGACTGGTTCGTTCGCTCACTAGTTCTCGCGTTTGTTGGGCTCGATAGAACCTCAATGACGAGCGATCATCAAACGCGTGCAGAAACTAATGAGGCTGATCAACTATTTTATAAACCGGTGAGTTCTGGGCTGATCTGTTTGCAATACTCTTGAATGGATAATCCAAGTAATCTGGCTAAGCTCATTTTAGTTAGGCTCAAGGTATGGAAGAGAGTCGAAAACGGCTCGAATTGGAAGAACCAACCTGGTGCGGGCTAAAACGAGGGGGAGTTAATAATTCATTTCCGCTCATATGTCAACAAAAATTCTTGCATGAAAAATTCCGGTCGAGATTATCCTGGAAGTGGGGGGGGTGAAGTCGCCCAATTTCTTCTGGACGACAAATTGGGACACTTAAAGTAGCGGGTGGACTGTTTGGCCCAGGGCGCGGTAATGTTAAGAGTTCCGAATTGCTGATCTCTCAAAATATGACTCTACAAAAACGCAAATTCTTCATCACGGGTGGTGCGGGTTTCATTGGTTCAGCTTTCGTCCGGCTGGTTCTCGCCGAAATGCCCGACTGCAGAATTACGAACTTTGACGCGCTGACCTACGCGGGAAACCCGGATAACCTGGAGGGCCTGGATCAGGAACGCCATCGTTTTGTCCACGGCAGTATCGCCGACTCCGAAGCAGTGCTCAGCGCGCTGGATGAGGATGCCGATGCCATCATCAACTTCGCGGCCGAGTCGCACGTCGATCGCAGCATCGCGGATGCGGGAGAATTTCTACGCACCAATATTATCGGCACTCAAGTGTTGCTTGATGCCGCCCGCGCGCGCGGAGTCAAGCGCTTCGTTCAGATTTCAACGGATGAGGTGATGGGCAGTTTGCCTGAAGACGAAGCTGCGTTCTTCACGGAAGATTCTCCGTTCGCGCCGAACAGTCCTTACGCAGCTTCCAAAGCTGCAGCCGAGCATCTGGTTCGTGCCGCGCATCATACCTTTGAGCTCGATACGGTGATCACGCGCTGCGGCAACAACTATGGGCCAAGACAGTTTCCCGAAAAGCTCCTGCCGCTTGCGCTTTCAAATGCTTTGAACGACCAGGCGATTCCAGTCTACGGCGATGGCCGCAACGTGCGAGACTGGATCTACGTTGAGGACCACTGCCACGCAATACTTCTGGCCCTGAAAAAGGGCCGGCCAGGCGCGGTATACAACATTGGCGCGCGCAACGAACGTCACAACATTGAAGTTGTTGAATCATTGCTGGACACAGTTGGCAAACCACGTTCGCTGATTCGTTTCGTCAAGGATCGTCCAGGACATGATCGGCGCTACGCCATGGATCCAACCCTGGTTGAATCAGAATTGGGCTGGCTTCCGCGCGAGACCTGGGAAACGGGATTACAAAAGACGATTGAGTGGTACCGGCAAAACAGTCGTTGGCTGGAACGAACTCGAAGCGGCGCCTACCAGGATTATTATCGCGAACAATACGGCGCGGAGGTGGGAGCAAGTTGAGGGTGGTGGTGACAGGCGCCGGCGGGATGGTGGGACGAGCAGTTCTGGAGTATTGCGCGTCCCACGGCGATATTGTTTTTCCCTACGATCATCGAACCCTCGACATCAGCGATTCGGATCACGTCACGCAAGCGCTCACGAATGACAAGCCTGATGTGGTAATTAATTGCGCCGCCTGGACCGACGTTGATGGCTGCGAGTTTGATAAGGACCGGGCCTTTGCGGCGAACAGCCGCGGGCCGGAAAATCTCGCAAAGGCGAGCCGGGAGACAGACGCGAGCTTTATTACTATTTCGACAGACTACGTTTTCGATGGCGAGAAACAAGGTTTCTATACGCAGGAAGACGAGCCAAACCCACAGAGCATCTACGGAGTTTCAAAACTTGAAGGCGAGCTACTCGCTCAAGCGGCATACGCCCGCACTATCGTGGTTCGCACCGGATTTGTCTTTGGCCCGGGCGGAAGTAATTTCCTGAGTACAATCATAGAGCGCGCGCAACGTGGTGAAAAAATCAAGGCTATCGGAGATGCTTACGGAACGCCGACGTATGCGCCGGCCTTGGCCCGGCGTCTGCGTGAGTTGGCCCAACAAAACCTTCCGGGAATCTTCCACGTCGTGAACGCCGGCGCGGGAGTGAGTTACGCAGAATTCGCTCGCGCCGCCATGGACCTGGGAGGTTATACGTCGATGAAGGTGGAGAGTGTTGAAGTGGATAGCCTGAACCGGCCCGCGCCGAGGCCGCGAAATTCCCGGCTTCGTTGCTTGCTTTCCGAGTCGCTGGGATTATCTCCCTTACCATTTTGGAAGGACTCGTTAAAAGATTTCGTGGCTTTGGATTCCCGCCGAGAGGCGGCCCGCAAGGGCTAGACTGGTGTCCTGCGGCTTGCCACCCACGATGTCTCTGTTATTATCCTCTTATCTTAGCTTGGTCCTGAATTTGAGGTCTGGAAATAAAGATGTCGCAAGATAATCGCCTCCTGCCCGTAAGCGCGCTCGACCGCACTATGGATCGACCACTGGCGGATTTTACTCAAGCAAAGCCCTACGGTGTTTCGGGTCTGGAGCCCACCAATTTCCGCGATTATTTGTTTGTCGTATTGAAGCGGAAGTGGTTGATTCTCAGCCTGGTCCTGGTGGTTACCTCATTGGTGACAATTCAGGCGTTTCGCTCGCCTTCGATCTATGCGGGGGAAACAACCATTCGCATCGAACAGAAGGCCCCCAACGTACTGCAGACCAAAGACATTGTTATTACCGGCCAGCAGGATCCCAACTTTTGGGGCACCCAGCTCAAACTTTTGGAAAACCCGGCGCTCGCGCGTCAAGTCGTACTCACGCTGGATCTGCAGCACAATCCCACGTTTTTCGGCGGCCAGACTCAGGGCGGCGTGTTTGCGTCGCTTCGGCGAGCTTTCTCAAAACAGAAGAAAGTGAATGAGTCGCCCGCTGTCACTTCGGGGCTTACCGTTGTCGGCGAAAGCGAAGTAACCGGCAGTTCATTGACTCCGGAACAGTTGGCCCAGTTGGAGCCTTACGAAGACGCCATAGTTAGCGGATTGGTCGTGGAGTCAATCCCCAATACAAATCTCGTCAAGATCAGATTCATTCATTCTGATCCTGACCTGGCCCAGAAGATTGCTAACACGCTTGCCGAAGTTTTTGTTAACAATAATCTGGAGCGCTCCACCCAGGGCTCGACCAAGGCCGAGGATCTTCTCGCCAGAGAGATCGCCAGCTTGCAGACGAAAATCAGACACGATCAGGAAGCCCAGTTTAACTACGCGAAATCCAAGAACCTGCCCCTCGTCAACAACACGGCCGGAAACCTGGAGGCGGTTCGTCTGGCAACGCTCAGCGGCCAATTGCTAACTGCAGAAAACGAGCGGAAGAATCTTCAGGCTCAACTGGAAGCGGCGAGAAAAGAGCGCGATCCATTTTCCATACCGGATGTTAATACTTCAGTTCGCGTGGAGAAGCTGAGGGACCGCATTTCGGCGCTCAAAGAAAAACGCGACGCGCTGCTCATCATCTACACACCCGAATGGCCTGAAGTCCAAAAAATTGATGCGCAGCTCCAGGGTCTCGAGAAAGAACTCCTAAAAGCGCCCTCTGAAATCGTGACCTCAATACAAAGGAAGTATGAAGCCGCCGCTTCACAGGAAAACCTGTTGCGCCGCTCTTACGAACAACAGAAGGGAACTACAACCCAGCAGACACGCGACGAGATCGATCTGCTGGCGATGACTCAGGAGCTGGAGTCGAACCGGCAACGCCTGAATACTTTGGTGCAGCGACAGCGTGAGTTTCAGTTAGCCAACGGCGACAGATCGAATGAGGTAAGCATCGCGACCTACAGCCGCTTACCGAAAGAGCCTATTGGTCCGCCGCGTTTCCGGAATATTTTTGTGGCGTTTCTCTTGTCGCTGGTTGCGGGTATTGGCCTGGCGTTTCTACTTGATTTCCTTGATGACACGGTAAAGTCGGTTGAAGATGTGGACCGCTATTTACAACTGCCTGCCCTGGCGTTGATACCGGCGGGCCGGGATCGCGGCCGCTTGATTGGACTGGGGGGAGGAGCGCCGCAAGGGCCGGCGCCGTCGGATACAACAGCGCTCGCGATGATCAGCGATGCGCGCTCGCCCATTGCGGAATCTTACCGGCACCTGCGCACTTCACTGTTGCTGTCGTCTGCGGGCAAACCACCGAAGACGATTTTAGTAACTTCGAGCCAGCCTTCCGAAGGTAAGACGACAACCGCGATCAATACAGCCTTCATGCTGGCGCAGACCGGCGCCGAAGTCCTGATCATTGACTGCGATCTGCGCCGGCCGAGATTGCACGCTCATTTCGGCGCGCCGAACACGAAAGGTCTGACGAACTGGCTCTCAGGCGAAACGGATGTCGATAGCCTGATGCAAACCTACACGCCGCAACCCAATCTCAAGTTTCTGACCTCTGGTCCAGTGCCTCCCAATCCGGCTGAACTTTTAGGTTCGGATGAGATGCGAAAGCTCCTGGGCGTGTTGACCGAACGGTTTGCACACGTCGTGATCGATTCGCCGCCGGCGATATCGTTTACCGATGCGTCCATTCTGTCGACGATGGTTGACGGCGTGGTGCTGGTTGTTCATGGCGGCAGAAGTTCGCGGGCCGTGGTGCGGCGCGCGAAGCAGCAGTTGCTGGACGTTGGCGCGCACATCTTTGGCGTGGTTCTGAATAACGTCAAAGTCGAAACGCAGGACTATTACTATTCGGGTTACTACACCTCGAGCGAATACGCCGAGGGCGACAACCCGGACGTTACTCCCGGATCGGCTACTGAAACTCGCTGAAGTTTATTTTCCAGGTTGCTACGGATTGGGTTGATCCAGTATAGCCATTAGGCGCCGACAGAGACACGGTCTACCGAAAGCCTGCTCGCAGAGATTTAGGGCTGCCGCGGGCTTTGCTGTTGTGAGACTACAAATTGATTTGTTTGCAAAAGCAAACTGTTTATTTGCGTTGGCGGGAACACTCAACTGAGGGGCACTGACCGCCCGCAACTAACAGTTTGCTTTACGAAGAATTGCTTGCCACAGAGGCACAGAGGACATAAAGGTCGCACAGAGATCAGTACGCTAGCTAAGAAGCAAGATGCGCACAAGACCTTTTCGAGCGGAGCGAGAGTTTGGCCTGGTTGTCGGCGGTGTTTTTCTCCTGCTCGGCAGTTGGTGGCTCTATCGCGGAAAGTTTATTAACGCCACCCACGTCGTTCTGCCGCTCGCCGCTTTTCTGATCGTCTTCGCACTGGTTTGGCCCAGGGCGCTCGTGTTACCAAACAGGGCCTGGATGTTGTTGGCCGAAGGGTTGTCTTTTGTAACCACTCGCATAATCCTGGCGCTGGTTTTCTTTCTCGTGGTAACGCCCATCGGCGTCATCAAACGATTGTCAGGTTGGGACCCGCTGAGCCGTCGCGGCGCGCGCAGCGAATCTTACTGGAAGCCTTACTCGGAGCGACAGCGCGATCCGCGCCACTACGAGAAAATGTTTTGAGAGAGACTATGTTCAAAAAACTGAGAAGCCAGAGCGTTAACCTCCTGTCACTTCCTTCATTGGCTGCGCGGTTGATTCCATGTGTAATCATGATTTCGCTCGTCGCGGTTTTTGTTTGCGCTATCTCCGCCCAACAAAGACAAGGCCGCCAGGTGTCGGCGAACGACTTTCCGGGTAGCGACTTAGGCGCCAAAATTAATGCCGCCGATAAATCTTTGGGTGCGCAGCCTGGCGAGATTGTCGTCCGCGGAGGCGGCGTAATCTCAACGCCGGTCATCCTCTCGTCGGATCATGTGTTGCGTTTTTTACCGGGAGTTTATGCAACGAAGACTGCGGCTATTCCAATATTGATGAAGTCACGTTCTACCGTGCTTGGTTCGGGTTGGGAATCGATCATTCTTGAGTCCACCGCGCCGAACCAGTTCACCGTTATCAGCGCATACAGTCAGACGCTCCTCAATGGCAAACCGGATTCGGCCCTCGTCATTCGCGATATTCAGATCAAGGGCGCGAACCCTGGGTTTAACTCGGCGCCGCAAGCCATCTCGCTCGGAAACTGTTCCGGCTGCACAGTCGATAAGGTATGGATCAATGGCACTCGCTCGATCGGGATTCAGCTTGGCGGTTCATCGTCGATGGGATTCTTTGCCGAGAACTCAAAAGTTACTAACTGTCTATTCACCCGCGTCGCGTCGCAAAATCTTGCGTTGGTTAACGGCAGAAATATCGTGTTCGAAGGAAACCGCTTCATCGCCCCCGGTCAGAGTGGCGGACCCGGCAGCACCAACATCGATCTCGAGCCAAACGACGCCGGCGACCATCTCGAGAACATAACCATTCGAAATAATCTGATCGACGTCAGGAATTCAGAGATGCCGACGACCGGCAACGGCATAGTGGTACAGGCAACCACCGGCACGCCTTATGTTGGCCCAATCCTGGTTGAAAACAACACCATCATTGGCGGCTCGAATACCGGAACTATTACCAACATTCTCAGTAACGGCATTTTCGTTTTTGGCCAAACTATGCGGGACGTGATCGTAAGAAACAATACGATCACGCGCACGGGCCAGAGCGGAATCAGAATTGAAGGCACGCGGATCAAGGTCCTCAACAACCGACTGAGCGACGTCGGTGGAGGTGGTGTGGCAGGCTTTGTCGTGCTAGCTACGAACAGCGAGATTGTTGGCAACACGATTACCTCCCTCGGAAACCAACCGGCCGATGGAACAATCACGGTCTTACCCGGCTCACGAGGAAATATTATTCAGAATAACCGCGGCTGGTGATATCGCGTGTGATCCCAGGTGAAATGAATTCAGGCTGAGGCCCGCGGGGCCGGCAGCAAGCCGATGTCCGAAGGAATCAAGGAATGTCAAAAATACAAGTTGTCAGCGAACTCTGGCAGTTCATGAGAGAGAACAAAAAGTATTGGCTGGCGCCGATCGTAATCACCCTCGTGTTGGTTGGCGCTTTGCTGGTGCTGGCGAAGAGTTCCGCCATCGCGCCGTTTATCTACACCTTGTTCTAAACGGAGGCGCCCGCGCGTGGTAAGTATTCTTGGCATCTCGGCCTTCTATCATGATTCGGCCGCTTGCCTGGTTGTTGACGGCGAGATCGTCGCCGCAGCGCAGGAAGAGCGGTTCACGCGCCTCAAGCACGATCATAATTTTCCGATCCACGCCGCGCGCTACTGCCTGAGCCAGGCGAAACTAAATGCCGCGCAACTCGACTTCGTTGGCTTCTACGACAAGCCCCTGTTGAAATTCGATCGCCTGCTCGAAACCTATCTCGACTACGCCCCCGCCGGGTTCAGCTCGTTTCTCAAAGCACTGCCGCTCTGGATGAAAGAAAAGCTTTGGATGCCCGACCTGATTCGCACGGAACTCGCGAAGGCAGGCGGCGAGGAAGACGAACGCGCCGCGAAGAAGCTGGGAAAAAAGTTTGAGTGGCAACTGCTCTTCGGCGATCACCACGAAAGCCACGCCGCGAGCGCATTCTATCCTTCGCCCTTCGAGGAAGCCGCAGTGCTGACTATCGACGGTGTCGGCGAATGGGCCACGAGCTCCATCGGCATCGGCAAGGGAAACGAGCTCACGCTGTTGAAAGAGCTGCGCTTCCCCGACAGCCTGGGATTGCTCTACAGCGCGTTCACCTACTACACCGGATTCAAAGTCAACGGTGGTGAGTATAAGGTCATGGGACTGGCGCCGTATGGAGAACCAAAATACGTCTCGCTCATCAAAGACAAACTCCTGGAAGTGCGCGACGACGGCAGTTTGAAAATGAACCACGACTACTTCAGTTACTCGCAAGGTTTGCGGATGACGAACGGCGCCTTCGACAAACTTTTCGGCGGCCCACCGAGAAAGCCGGAGTCGCGAATCACGCAAAAAGAGATGGACCTTGCTCGCAGCATCCAGGTGATCACGGAAGAAGTGATGCTGAAGATGACAAAATTCGCTTACAAGGAAACTGGCATGAAACGGCTGTGTATGGCGGGTGGCGTCGCCTTGAACTGCGTTGCCAACGGTCGAGTTTTGCGGGAAGTGCCTTTCGCAGATATTTGGATTCAACCGGCTGCGGGCGATGCCGGCGGCGCGTTGGGAATTGCATTGGCTATCTGGCATCGATATTTGGGGAAACCGAGAGTGAGTCCGGAGCAATCGGGCGCCTGGCAACCGCCGCGGGCAAATAACAACGGCAACGCTGCCAGTAATGGCGAAAGCGATGCAAAAAACTACACAAAGAACAATGCTCTGACTGCCTACTCGGATGGTATGAAGGGTTCCTTCCTCGGGCCTGATTCGACCGAGGACGAGATCGAAAAGTTTCTCAGGTCGCGGCAATTGCCCTACCGGAAATATTTTCGCAAGGAATTGCCCGAGGTGGTTGCGGATCTGCTTGCGGCCGGAAAAATAATTGGTCTGCATCAGGGAAGAATGGAGTTTGGCCCACGCGCGCTGGGGGCCCGAAGCATTATTGGCGACCCGCGCTCTGCCCAGATGCAGGCCGCGATGAATTTGAAGATCAAGTATCGCGAGAGCTTCCGTCCGTTTGCTCCCAGCGTGCTCAGAGAACAAGTGGCCGACTGGTTTGAACTGGACGGGGATAGTCCCTACATGTTGCTGGTTGCCAATGTGGCCGAGTCGCAACGCAGAAAGATGACGCCTGAAGAAGAAGCACTTTGGGGCATCGAGAAGTTGAAAGTTAAGCGATCGGAAATTCCGGCGGTGACGCACGTGGACTACTCGGCGCGGATTCAGACGGTGAGGCACGAGACAAATCCTCTCTACTGGGAAATCATCGAAGCCTTTCGCCAAAAGACCGGTTGTCCCGTGGTAGTGAACACGAGCTTCAACGTGCGCGGAGAACCGATCGTTTGTACACCCGAAGACAGCTATCGCTGCTTCATGAGAACGGAATTGGATTTTCTGGTGCTGGAAACTTGTGTGCTTGATAAGCACGAGCAGCCCGCCCTGCAAGAAACCGCAGACTGGCGCGAGCAGTTCAAGCTCGATTGAAATACGATGAGCTGGTTATCGTTCGTTAAAAATGACGCTTCACCTGCTCGGTCTGCGGTAAAGCAACAAATCTCACCCGAACGGGTTCGCATCTTTAGGGTGCTGCTCGTCCTCGCCGGTCTACTTATTAGTTTGCTGCTTGCTGAAGCAGTGCTGCGCTCCGTCGAAAAACTCCAACTCGGCGATCGGGCTATGGAAAATAAGCTGGTCAATGATCCGGTGCTGGGCCTCAAACTGCTACCGTACGCTCAAGGGCATGATGCCAATGGATTTCGTAACGACACCGTTTCCCAGCAGGTTGATATAGTTGCTTTAGGTGATTCTCAAACCTGGGGAATAAACGCCGAAAGAAAAGATGCCTGGCCGCAGCAGTTGGCAAAAATATCCGGACGCAGCGTCTACAACATGGGGCTGGGAGGGTTTGGTCCGGTCCAGTATCGCGTGCTCACACCGCAGGCCCTTCGCTTTTCACCACAAGTCATCGTCGTAGCGGTTTATCTCGGCAACGACATCTACGATGCCTACCATATGACTTATCAATACGAGGCCCATCAAGATTTGCGAAGCAGCGCCGCCGGCGATTTGAGCGCCGACACGGTTGGTGTCAGGACCAACGATTTATGGTCCGAAGAGAAAAACTTCCATGCCAGTTTCGGACGTTCGAGTGTTTCGGGATGGAGCGTTTGGCTTCGCGAACATACAGCGCTGGGTCGGCTGCTAAACCGCACCGGTTGGTGGCCGGGGTCGCGGGACATTGATTACGAGATCGATAAAGGTTGGGCCATGGCGTATTCGGCTCATGGCGCTGTTTGTGAAGAGCCCGGACGGCAAACGGTCTTTACCACGGCATACAGGTTGGCGGGGCTTGATCTCGATGAGCCTCGTAACGGCGAAGGATTGAGAATCACTGGAGAACTGTTAGGACAAATGCAAGCTGAGGTGAATGCAAAACAGGTCCAGCTAATGGTTGTTTTGGTTCCGACAAAAGAGACGGTTTATGCGACGGTAGCAGTAGGACGGGCATTCTTGCCTGTCCGCCTTTCCGCTTCAGATTACACGACAGACAGGAATGCCTGTCCTACATCAAGCAGGAAAATCGACTTGAACCCTACTTATCAGAAGTTGGTTGAAATGGAGGGACGAGTTCGTTCAAAGCTGATCTCAACTTGTCAGGTGAAGCACATTCAATGTATCGATGCATTACCGTATTTGAGCAGTGCCTTGGACCGGGGCGAGCGCATCTATCCGACGACGACAGAAAGTCACCCTACCGCGAACGGATATTTTGTTATCGCCTCCGCCGTCAATGAGAATCTGGGCAAGCTGGGGCCATGACGCTTGCTGCGGTTAAGAAGGCGTTAAGCTCAGTAGTGAACGAAAGAGTATTTGGGTTGAGCGGGGGATGTCTCCGTGCGAAATCTGATTTGACCGCAAGAATACCTGGGCTTGGTTCTTTATGACTCCGACCGTCAGCGTTGTTATTCCAACCTATAACGCAGCCGCGCTTGTGCCGGAAGCCGTTGCCAGTGTACGCGCGCAGCAATGGCCGGGCCTGGAAATAATCGTGGTTGACGACGGCTCGACCGACAATACTGAAAGCGTCCTGAATGCTTTAGTCGGTGCCGGTGATCTACGTTGGCTGCGGCAGGAAAACTCCGGAGCTGCGGCGGCGCGCAACCGCGGCATCGCGGAGGCCAAGGGCGAGTGGATTGCTTTTCTTGACGCGGACGACATTTGGTTGCCGGAGAAGCTCGCAATCCAGTTTGCAGAACTTCAAAAGCATCCCGAGGCTGCTTTTGGTTTTTCCGATGTACAAGTTCGTTTAGAGAATGGAGAAGAACGCAATCTCCCGACGCCCACCTCCAGCCAACCCTTGCTCTATCAATTACTCAACGGAAATCTCTTCGCAACCCCGACGGTCGTGGTCCGCCGTGATTGTCTGCTTGCGGTTGGCGCCTTCGATCCCGACTTACGAACCGGCGAAGACTGGGACCTGTGGCTGCGACTCTCCACTCGCTACTCCTCGGCGGCGGTTTGCCGGTCGTTGGTTCTGTGTCGCGTTTGGAGTCAACCGAAATTTGCGCCGGAGACTCTTGAATCCTGCACGCTGCGGGTACTCGATCGGCTCTTCTCCTCTACTCACCTCGCTGAACACTGGCCACAAGTGGCGGCGCGGGAGTCGTTGGTTTATGCTTGGCACTATTCCGTGCTGGCCAAATCGTTCTTGCGTCAAGGGAAACTCAATGGCTTCGCCCGGCTCGCCTATCGGGCGGTGAGAGCGCACCCTTCGGGATGGCGTTTCATGGCGGGCGGGCGAAAGGCCCTGCTTGAGTCGTAAATGGATATCACACGTAGCCTGCGAAATCTGAGAACCTGGTGGAGTTTTCCGCGCCGCCGTCGTATCAACCCGAGCGCAGTAGTACTCGATGTCGGTTGCGGCTGCGCACCCAACATGCGCTCGAATATTCTCGCGGATAAATTTCTCCTGGACGACTCGGAGCGTTCACAGCCGCTATCGATTGACGAACGTCCCTTCATCATGTGTGACGCGCTTTATCTCCCCTTCAAGGACGGGAGCGTCGACTACGTTATCTGTTCGCACGTCGCGGAACATCTGGAAGATCCCGAAGTGTTGCTGGCGGAATTGAGCCGCGTAGCCTCAGCCGGTTATGTCGAGTGTCCTGGCCGCATTCGCGAGATGTTTCATGGCTGGGACTATCATCGTTGGTATGTGCACGTCGAAGATGGCCAATTGGTGTTCGAAGAAAAACCTGGTCCACTGCACGACCCGGAATTACACGAATGGTCGGCGCGTCTCTTCGAAACCGATCCGGTGTTCGAGCAGTTTTTTCTCGACAACATGGAGCGCCTGGGATTGGTGACCGCTTACGACTGGGTCGGCCGTATCAAGTCGATCGTGCGTCGCCTGCCCGGCAG
>DASYMB010000449.1:0-3144 GCA_036009285.1 Pyrinomonadaceae bacterium
ATTCCAGTGCTCGGCGGTTTTATCGGATCGACCTTGACTGGAGAGACGACCACGTTGGGCCGCGGCGGCTCGGATTACACCGCGGCGCTCATTGGCGCTGCTCTGGAAGCGCAGGAAATTCAAATATGGACTGACGTTCCCGGCGTGCTGACCGCGGATCCTCGCCTGGTACCAACGGCGCGCACAGTTCCGCATCTCTCTTTCGAGGAGGCAGCCGAGCTGGCTTATTTCGGCGCTAAAGTGCTGCATCCGAAAACGCTGCATCCGGCGATTGAAAGGGACATTCCCGTACGCATCTGCAATTCACGCGCTCAGGAAAGCGGCAGCACACTCGTGTTCGGCGAGACAAAGAAATCTTCACAGACGGTTAAAGCGATCGCGCACAAGACAGGAGTTACCACGGTCCAGGTAACGTCGACTCGCATGCTTGGCGCGTATGGATTCCTGCGCGCTTTGTTTGAAGTCTTCGAGGAACATAAGACCGCGGTTGATGTGGTGACTACATCTGAAGTCAGCGTGTCTTTGTCGCTTGACGACACGACGTCGCTCGGGCAAATCGTGGAGAAACTGGAAAAACTTGGTTCAGTGACAGTTGAAGAAAAACGCGCGATCCTTTGTGTCGTCGGTGAAGGTTTACGCACTACGCCCGGAATTGCCGCGCGGATCTTCTCGACAATTAGCGACATAAATGTTTCGTTGATCTCGCAAGGCGCATCGAGAATAAACTTGACCTTCGCAGTGGAGGAGGCGCGCGTGCGCGAAACTGTAGCCCGGCTGCATAAAGAATTTTTTGAGAACAAAGAGACGGAAGATGCGTTGCGCGAATTCAACGACCTCGGCGCGCAGGTTTCAGCATAGTTTTTTGTAAAGCAAACTGTTAGTTTGCGCGTTATCGCTGGTTCCGGTCTCTAAAGTTGTCGGAGAAAATAGGCCTTGCGCCCTGGCCGCAGAGCGGCCGAATGTTTATAGCTTACGTTACCGAATACGTTCCTAGCTCCGTGGGGAGCCCAACGTGTTCTTGCAGCCGAGCTGACATCTGGCTCCCTTGGAGCGAAAGGGTTCTTTGCTGTGCAGTTTCTATAAACATTTCGTCCCTCCGGGACTGAAGACTGGACAAACCGTAGCACTCACTCGTTGCCGGAACCTTAGAGATTCGCCGCGTCCGCAAAGCAGTTTGCTTTACGAAGAAGCCTATGAACGTTAACGAGCTGACACGCAAACTGATCGACATCCCGTCGGTGAGCGGCGAAGAAAAAAGCGTTGGCGAGTTCCTGGCGTCATACCTCGGAGAACTGGGCTATCGAGTGGGTAAGCAGGAGGTCGTCGAGGATCGGTTCAATGTCTTTGCCACCACTGACGCGTCTCCACGCGTCGTGCTCTCAACGCACATGGACACCGTGCCGCCTTTCATCGGTTCGAGTGAGGATGAAAAAAAGATTTACGGCCGGGGCGCATGTGATGCGAAAGGGATTATCGCCGCCCAGATTAACGCCGCCGTGCGTTTGCGTAGCGAAGGCGTGGAAGAGATAGGATTGTTGTTTACGGTTGATGAGGAACAGGCAAGCCTCGGCGCGCAGGTTGCGAACCGGATTAAACTCGCGCAGCCACCGCAGTATCTGATCAACGGCGAACCGACCGACAACAAACTCGCTGGCGCAACGAAAGGCTCGCTGAGATTCAACCTGCGTACAAAAGGGCGCGCTTCGCATTCCGCGTATCCGGAGCAAGGCGAGTCGGCGATTGAAAACCTTTTGGACGTGCTCGAGAGCGTTCGCAATTGCGAATGGCCGGTGGATGATCTGTTGGGGGAGACCACCTGCAATATCGGCGTGATTGGCGGTGGCACGCGAGCAAACGTAGTTCCCGATGAAGCCTCGGCTGATTTGCAGATTCGTCTGGTAAGCGAAGTTAGGCCCATTAAAAAAACTCTGGAAGAAGCGATAGCGGGACGGGCTGAAGTTGAATATCTGTCCGAACATGCACCCGTGCGCTTGCGAACCATCGACGGCCTCGATCAATGTGTTGTGCGTTTCACTACGGACATTCCTTATCTCACCCGATGGGGAATTCCGCTGTTGTTTGGTCCCGGATCGATTCTCAACGCGCATACGGATCACGAGTTTGTCGAGAAGCGGGAGTTGGCCCAGGCCGTCGATATTTATGCGAGGCTGGCGCGCGCGCTGCTCGCTGGAGCGCCTGACGCGCGCGAGGCCCTGGGCGAGACCCGCGAAGGAGCGGCCCGATGAAGCTTGCACTGATCGGCCATGGAGCCATGGGACAGTTGGTGGAAAACCTGGCGCGAGTTGCCGGCGATGAGATTGGCGCGACGTTAACGTCGCAAGACTCGACCCGCAGCAACGACGAGCTGGCAGCCCTCCTGCGCGGGCACGATGTGGCAATTGATTTCTCGGTGGGCTCCGCGGTTGTGGCTCATGTTGAAGCGTGTATGAGCGCGGGCGTGCCGCTGGTCCAGGGAACAACCGCATGGAAGGACCATGAGACCGATGCGCGTCGAATTGTCGGCGAACACGACGGTGCCATGGTGTACGGCGCCAACTTTTCTATTGGCGTTAACGTGTTCTATCGAATCGTAGAACAAGCGGCGCAGTGTTTTGCGGGCCTCAATCAGTATGAAGCCTTCATCGAAGAGGAGCATCACTCGCGAAAGCTTGATGCTCCCTCCGGTACGGCGCTAAAACTGAAGGCCGTGATGACGGAACATAACAAAGGCCCGGTTTCGATCGCGTCAACTCGCGCCGGCCACATCCCCGGCACCCACCGCGTTGGCTTCGACTCGGCAGCGGACCAGATCACGTTGACGCACTTGGCGCGCTCGCGCGAAGGCTTTGCTGCGGGGGCGCTTTTGGCAGCGCGTTGGATCGTTGGCCGCAAAGGCGTGTTTGAGTTTTCGGAAGTGATTGATGAAATACTTCGGAAGTGATGGGTAATCAGTAATGAGTTATGAATGATGAGTGATGAGATAGAAGGAAGATTTTCCATTGTCATTGGTGGATTCAACTTACAACTGCAACAGTTGAATTCTTTTTCGCTCCAGCGGAGCGAGATGTTTATAGCTCGAGTGCACTCAAAGATCTCGCTCCGTCAGGAGCGAAACCCGGCCTTCGCTCGGGCATGCATTAGCGA
>DASYMB010000450.1:0-6426 GCA_036009285.1 Pyrinomonadaceae bacterium
CTGTTCCTTCGCCGAATTTACTGGAGACGCGCAACTCGCCGCCAACCTGCTCCACCGAAGTTTCAACCACATCCAGACCAACACCGCGACCGGATAGATCTGACACCGAAGCGAGAGTCGTGAAACCGGGACGGAAGATCAAACGCAAGCTACGTTCGATGTCGAGCGCTTCGGCTTCGGCGATTCCCAGTCTCAACGCCGCTGCGGAAACTTGAACCGGATCTACGCCACGGCCGTCGTCTGTTACTCGCAGACGTGATTGGCTGCCTTCGCTTATTGCTTCGATACGAATCGTTCCGCGTCGTTGCTTTCCTGCCTGGGCGCGTTCTTCCGGAGTCTCAATACCGTGGTCCACGGCGTTGCGCACGAGATGGATAAGAGGATCGGCGATCGCCTCGATGAGTAGTTTGTCCAGTCGAATTTCAGCTCCGTTGATTTCAAAGTCGATCTCCTTGGCGGCCAATCGTGCGGCCGCGCGGCCAGCACGCATGACGCGCTGGAACGTCGGACCCGCGGGCACCATGCGCAGGTTGATCAAATCGTCTTCGACGCTCATGAAGGAGCTTCTAATCTGTTCACTCAGCTTCTGAAGTTCTGCGTTAGCCGCATTCGTCATTGGCTGCGCTAGCGCAAGCTCGAGGGCCGTGGAGGTCGTGCGCAGGAGTTCGTGCGTTCCGGAAATGAGTTGATCGAGCTTGTCAAGATCGGTGCGAACGAAATTCGAGAGAGATGAAATGGAACCCGATGGCAATGGCGAGCTCCCTTCATCGAGCTCGCGACCCATCCTGCTAATCTCCGTGAAAACTACGTTGGAGAAATCGATAACGGCAGCCTCGATCGCCTGAGCGTCCGCATCGCTCGAGTATAGAAGCCGGAAATTGATGCGGTCGGATCGGGTGTCATCGACAGCAGGCGCGATCGAGATAACTTCTCCAAACTCAGCGAGCTTCCCCTGCAACTGAAAAAACTGCGAATCGAAATTCTCGATATCAAAACTGGTAGCCACCACAAAAAGCGGACTCCCTTCGCCGACTACGTTAACCAATCGCTGCTTCTCAGGCTCCGTTAGCGACTCCCATATTTCAAAAGGGATATTCTTGAGGATGGTTTCGGTCTTTCCCTGCGGCTCGCTAGTTTTGCGCCCGGCCGTTTGCAGTCGATCAAAAAGGGCGCGGCGCGAGGGCTCGTCACTTCCCGACGCTGCCAGACTCAAACTTTCGGAGAGCGCGTCCGCTGCGCTTTCACATGTGTCCACCAGATCTTTATCGATGCGTACTCGCCCGCTGCGAACTTCATCGAGCAGATTTTCAAACTCATGCGCAATGTGGCTCACGACGTCGAGTCCGCATGATGCAGCGGAGCCTTTCACGCTGTGCACCCGTCGGAAGATTCGATCGACCAATTCACGACGCTGGCGTCCTTCGGTTTTAGTCGCGCGCAACTCGTCCAGGTCGGCAAAGATATGCTCGACGAGCTCTTCGATATCTACCAGGAATTCACGCTGGGTTTGGTCCACAGAAGAATAGTAAATCGTAAATCGTTAATAGTGAATAGCTAAGAGTTTCGGGTTTCGCGTTTCGAGTTCACTTCAGTAGTTCATCGACCTTCCTCCCAGGAGGACAACTCGAAACGCGAAACCCGAAACTCGAAACTTTTCCGCGTGTTTAGGCAGAAGAGGCCGAGTGCTCGTCATCGGAAGTTGATTCGGATTCCGCCTCAGACTCTTCAGTCGATGTGTTTTGTTGCGGCTGTTGTTCATCCAGGTCGCGTTTGATCGCGTCGAGTATGCCATTGATGAACTGCGTGGCTTCGTAGGTTGAAAAGCGGCGAGCGATTTCCAGCGACTCGTTTATGGCGACGGTGCGAGGGGTGGGTTCGTAAAGAAATTCGTAAACTGCGAGGCGGAGAATATTGCGGTCGACGATCGCCATGCGCGGAATGCGCCAATGCTCGGCGCGCGAACGTATGCGCTCGTCGAGGGCCTCGAGATGCGAGAGCGTTCCGGCCGCCAGGCGCGTCGCGAATTCACGCGCCGCGTCCTCGACGTCGGGATCGCCCAGCTCCACCCAGTAGGTCCTCAGCACCTCTTCGGGGACAGCGTCGGCGAAATCAGCCGCAAAGAGCATTTGCAAGGCGCATTCACGCGCCTTACGTCGCGAACCCATAATACTCAAAGATGAACTATGAACTATGAATGATGAAGTTTCCTTTTCATCGTTCCGCGTTCAGCGTTCGTCGTTCTCCAAAAGCTTCCTTGTAAAGATTTACCAATTCAACCGCCGTCGTGGCGGCTTCAAAACCCTTGTTACCCAGCTTGACGCCGGCGCGATCGATTGCCTGGTCCATCGTGTCCGCAGTTACAACTCCGAAAACTACCGGCACCCCGCTTTGCAAACCGGCTTCGCCGATTCCTCTGGTAACTTCACCGGCGATGTATTCAAAGTGTGGAGTCTGGCCACGGATAATCGTACCGACACAAATGATGGCGTCGAATTTCTCCGATTCGGCCAACCTCAAAGCAAGCAACGGCAACTCGAAAGCGCCGGGAACTTTGTAGACCTCAACCAGTTTTTCGTCTGTACCCAAACGCTCGAGCGCGTCGAGCGCGCCCTCAACCAGGCGCGAGCTGATAAAGTCATTCCAACGACTGGCGACAATCGCAAAACGAAATCCCTGCCCGTTTAGATGACCTTCGTGAATTACTGGCTGCAAGAGCTTGCTGCTCCGTTTCAAGCGGACTACCGATGCATTTCGAGTATAGGTGATGCTTTTCCGAGCAGCAAGTTAAGCGTTTTAGCAGGACAGGCATTCCTGCTTTTCCGCCCTCGTGCCTTACAATCATTCGAAGAAAATCCAAATATTTTTCCATTTAACATTTTTCATGTGCTCGAATTATTTCTCGATGCGCTCGCGGGGTATTGCTCCAAAACGGACAGACAGGAATGTCTGTCCTACTTACCTTTGAAGACGGGCGCTCGCTTTTCCAGAAACGCACTCGTGCCTTCGCGCACATCGTCGGTCGCAAACAGACTGGCAAAGAGTTTCGCCTCCAAAGCCAATCCGTCAGCGAGCGGTAACTCAGCGCCGCGGATAACAGCTTCGAGGCAGGCACGAATTGCGAGCGGCGCCAGCCCGGCAATCTCCAGTGCCAACGTCTCTGCTTGCGAAAGCAACTCACGCTCGGGAACGACGCGATTGATCAAACCGTATCGCAAAGCCTCGGCGGCAGCCACAGTCCTTCCTGTCAACATCATCTCGAGCGCACGTCCGTTACCAATCTCGCGCGCGAGCCGCTGGGTGCCACCGTATGCCGGAATTACGCCCAGCCTGGTTTCAGGCAGACTGAACTGCGCGTTCGCGGAGGCGATTCTGATATGGCAGGCGAGGGCCAACTCGCAACCACCGCCCGCGGCGATGCCGTTGACAGCGGCAATCACCGGAACGCGACAGTCTTCGACCTGGTTGCAGAGAGCCTGGCCACGTTCGGAGATGTCGCGCGCGAGATCCTTATCATGTCCTGTTAGTTCGGATATGTCGGTGCCGGCACAGAAGGCCTGATCACCCGTGGCCGTAAGTATGATGGCGCGCAGTTCGGGTTGGTCGTCGATAGTTTTGAATAGTTCACTGAGCGCGAGAATCATCTCTTGCGAGAGCGCGTTCAGCTTCTCAGGACGATTCAAGCGAATGATTGCTAATGACTCGCGCCGCTCTTGAAGGATAGAAGACATTGGATTTGTAGGGGCAGGGCTTGTCCCTGCCCGCAGTGCGTGCCGATGCGAACGCCGGGCAGGTACAAGACCTGCCCCTACAGTCAGACCAACTTCATCGGGGTCGGGTTCTTCGGGTCCTTGGTGTAGTCGTAGAACCCCCGCCCCGACTTGCGTCCGTACAAACCGGCCAGCACCATCCGCTTGAGTAGTGGCGGCGGCGCGAATCGCTTCTCGCGGAATTCATCGAACATGATCTCCGCGATGTAGTAGGTCGTATCCAGGCCGACAAAGTCTCCCAGCGTAAACGGCCCCATGGGATAACCCAATCCGAGTCTCATCGACGCGTCGATGTCGACAATCGATCCGACGCCTTCTTCGAGGGCGCGAATCGCATCGAGCATGTATGGCACCAGCAGGCGATTCACGATGAAGCCGGTAGTGTCGTTTGCGCGCACCGGAACCTTCCCGAGTTGTTTGCCAAATTCTATCGCCTGTTCGTAGATGCTTTCGTCGGTCAGTATCGTTCGCACCACTTCGACCAATTTCATGATCGGAACGGGGTTGAAGAAGTGCAGACCGACAAAACGTTTCTGGCGTTCGGGCGAGGTTGCCGTCATCATCTCGGTAATGGAGATTGAGGAAGTGTTTGACGCGAAGATCGTTTCCGGTTTGCAGAGGCGATCGAGCTCGGCGTAGGTTTTTCTTTTCTGCTCGATGTTTTCAATAATCGCTTCGATCACGATGTCGCAGTCTGCGAGGTCTGCGAAGGAAGTGGTGCCGGACAGGCGATCGCGCGCAGCCTTTTGCTGCTCGGCGGTGATGGTCCCTTTCTCGGCGAACTTGGAAAGTGACTTTTCGATTCCTACAAATCCCTTCTGCAGCAACTCGTCGGACACCTCGCGAACCACAGTCTCAAATCCAGCGCCGGCGGCAGTCTGTGCAATGCCTGAACCCATTAGTCCGCAGCCCAATACGCCAACCTTTTTAATTTCCATCTCTTCTCTTTCTCCTGGTTTTTTGTCGCGTTCTTCGTAAAGCAAACTGTTAGTTTGCGGTGGGTAACCAAACGCTCCTGAGTTACATCAGGCAACGATGGGCATCCAAACTCGATCGCAAACTAACAGTTTGCTTTACGACTACTTCCTTTCGATCAACTCGTTCAAGCCGCTATGGTTTCTTCCCTCGGTTTTTAGCCATTGATCGTATTCTTTGCGCCAGGCGACGAACTCCGCAAGCAGTTCATCCTGCCTGGCCGGTGTTCCTTTGGCAGTTGATGGCGAAGCGGTGGCAGCCGCAGCAGATTGCTTCGCGCGTATCAACAAAGCCTTGAGTCGATCTCTCAGCTCGTCCGACTTCTGGTCGAGATGAGGAGCTTCTTCCAACTTCCTGGCTGCACCATCGATGTTGCCGGGGTTGTTGTCCTTTCGGGCCACGACGAAAGCTTCCTGCGCGTCGTTAATCGCGATCGCATATTCAAGATATTCCGGATTCTGTGGCTCGCTGATTTGTGCCGGCTGGGAAACTAATTGGGCCGGCATCGGGTCGTTGAAATGCTGCGCCGTCTTGAGAAAGCTGACAACAACCAAAGCTATCGCGACGATTTGTAACACTCGCCAGGTGACGGCAATTCCTGATCGCTCGCCGGGCCTGCGATAGTCAACCACCAGCGCCAGCAGCGCTCCCGAAATCAGACCGCCCAAGTGCGCGGCGTTATCAATGAAGCCGCGCAATACGTAGCCGATGAACAGATTTAGAAAAATCATCGGCAGCAAGCCGGTGCCAAAGGCGCGCTTAAAACCGTCCGGGAGCTCATGACGAAACTTGATACCAAAAACAAAGAGGACTCCAACCAGTCCGAACAGCGCTCCCGACGCTCCCGCGGAAGGATCGTCACTGGTCTTGAAAATGAAACGTGCTACGGAGCCGACCGGCAGGCCCGGTCTCACTGTCAGATAACTAGCAACGACGCCGGCCACTCCGGTCAGCACCCAAAAAACAACAAACTTCGCCGAACCATAAAGCTTCTCAACGTAAGGCCCCACAATCCAGAGGCTGTACATGTTAACAATGAGATGAAGCAGGTTGACGTGGATAAACATCGGGGTGACGAAGCGCCACCATTGATGCTCGGTCTGAATGTAGTAATTGAGTTTGGCGCCAAAGCGCAGCAGCACTTCGTTTGGCAACGGCCCCAGCAAGCTAAATGGCATGCGGCTCGTTTGCCACATCACCAGGAAGACGAAAATATTAGCGACCAGCAGAATGATGGTGAATTTGTAAGGTCGATTCAACACGGCGCGCGCAAATCGCATCGTCTCGTTATCGGCTCCGACGCGCGGCCCAGCGGCAGTCACCGAGCCTGCAGTTGTCGCACCGCAAACTGCGCATTGCTGTTGACCGCTGCCCACGATTGAACCGCAACTACGACACATGGTTGGTCGGCCCGTGTTTGCAGTCTGAACTTTGTTGTTAGGCGGGTTATGTGCCAAGCGCGCTCTACACTAACAAGCGTGATGCTTCTCAAATAAAAAGCATCACGCTCAATATTTCATTGCTTCAAAACTTTGGGAATGAACTCGATCTGATTCTACACCGAAGTTGTGAGGAGACGTTAATCACCTGGGTGTTCGAGTAGCTTCGGGAATGTATTCGAGAGCTTCAGCAATGTATTCATCAAGTAGAAAAGGAGACTCGCGTCCTTTTTGGAGTGCGGTGT
>DASYMB010000451.1:0-4507 GCA_036009285.1 Pyrinomonadaceae bacterium
CAGAAGACGCGCGTGCTTCTCGTAGGAAGCCGCATCCTTGAAGAGCCAGATGTCGAGTATCTCCTTCGGATCGTTTGGGAAGAAGTCTTGTTTGAGACGGTCAACTGCCCATTTCACTGTACCCTCGGCGCGTTGCTGCACTACGTTCTTAGGTTCGTCACCGATAACGACGAAAGGTCGCTGAATAACAAAAGAGAAATTGCCGGCAGCCGTGCGCGGTTTCGAGTTCGCTACTTTCCGTTTGATCTCGGCCTTGAGGCGCCGAACGTGCCTGGCGAAATCAGCGTTGGTAAATGCCGACGACGTTGCGGCTAATGTTTCCCCCGCGACTGAAGAAAACGTCTCGCTGATTGTGGTTGGTTGCGTATTCGCTGGAGCACTTGAGGCCACCGGAAACTTTCCGGCGCCACTCCATTGACAGCCGGCGGACAATAACAGCGCATAGGTAAAACAAACTGTTAGTTTGCGTCGCGCGGTAACCCTTCGAGCTGAATGGTGTCGAATCGAACGCAAACTAACAGTTTGCTTTACATTGACCGCCAGGGAAATAACGAATGAACTCCGCATAACTCGATGCCTCTCGATCATTTGCCGCGGACCTTTGTCCGCGTTGCGCTACTGTTTGCTGATTACGGTTTGCTATTCTGTCTGCGCGATCTGTGAAGTCTGAATCTTTCTTCTTGTGATTACTTGAGCGACCTGCCGTTACAAAGCGATCTCTTGCTCACGCAACTGCTCGATGCCGGAATCGAGGGCATACTCGCGTTCGATCGCGATTGTCGTTACACGGCCTGGAACCGGGGCATGGAACGCATCACCGGCCTCAGCCGTAGCGCCGTGCTGGGCAAGTCTGCCTTCGATGTGTTTCCGTTTCTGAAGGAGACGGGCGAAGACAAATGCTTTTATGCGGCGCTCGCGGGTGAACATGCGACCTCCGAGAATAGACCTTACATCGTCCCGGAAACCAGTCGCGAAGGTTTTTTCAAAGGTTACTACTCACCGCTCTTTAATCAGCAGCACGAAATTGTCGGCGGGATTGCGGTGGTCCACGACATCACCGAACGCCTACGCGCCGAGGCGGCCGCGCAGGAAGCCCACCAGCGTTTGACCTTTCATGTCGAGAATTCGCCGCTGGCCGTAATCGAGTGGGACAGCGAATTCCGCGTATCGCGTTGGTCCGAGTCGGCTGAACGCCTTTTCGGTTGGCGGGCCGACGAAGTGATCGGCAAGCACGTCAGCGATTGGCATTTTGTGTTCGATGAGGACGTAGACGCAGTGGCCCAGTTGACGGACAGGCAACGCGTGGGGGCTGAGCTGTTGGGCGTACAGCACAATCGCAACTATACAAAGGACGGCTCGATACTCTATTGCGAGTGGTACAATTCAGTGTTGCACGCCGAGAACGACCAACTCGTTTCCGTGCTCTCGCTGGTCCTCGACGTCACGGCGCGGAAGCTTGCCGAAGAAGAGCGCGCCGCCTTGCTGGCCCGCGAGCGCGATTTGCGCCAGCAGGCGGAAGAAGCCGATCGCCTCAAGGATGAATTTCTTGCCACCCTCTCGCATGAACTTCGTACTCCGCTGACTTCGATCCTCGGCTGGGCCACGCTGGTCCGTAATCGTGAAGTCGACAAGGAAGAGAACCTCGATCGCGCGCTCGAGATTATTGAACGCAACGCTCGCTCGCAAGCCCGACTCATCGACGATCTGCTCGACGTTTCGCGCATCATCACCGGCAATCTTCAGCTCGAAGTTCATCCACTCAATGTGGCGCCGATTGTGGAGGCAGCTATCGAAGCGCTGCGTCCGGCCGCTGATGCGAAGGGGATTCAAATCAAACCTGAGTTGGAACCGGAACGCTGCCTGGTCAGCGGCGATCCGAATAGATTGCGCCAGGTAGTTTGGAATCTGCTCATGAACGCGATCAAGTTTACCGCCCGCGACGGCAGCGTGAGCCTTAACCTCAAGTGCGTTGAGACGGGCGCACGGTTGATAGTAAGTGACACCGGAGACGGCATTAGTGCTGAGTTTTTGCCTTACGTTTTTCATCGTTTCCGTCAGGAGGAAGGATCTATTTCGCGCAAGGCTGGCGGTCTTGGGCTAGGTCTGGCCGTGGTTCGTCATCTGGTGGAGTTACACGGCGGCAGCGTCAGCGCAGAGAGTGCCGGGCCGGGACAGGGATCCACCTTCACGGTCGAGCTGCCGCTCGCTGCTGATAGAAGAGACCCGACGACTGTGGGCAGAATTACGCAAGTAGACGGCGACGGAACTCGGAGTTCTGCGGAGAAGGACCACGAAATTCTGATTGGCAGGAGGACCGGAGACAGCACACAAGTCGGCGAGGAAATCTCCACGAACAGTGGTGGATTATTTGAGACGGAGAAGGAAGGCCCTGCAAACCGCGCGAAGCTCACCGGCGTACGCGTGTTGCTCGTGGAAGACGATGACGATTCGAGAAACTTGCTGAGTCTGGTGCTTGAACGCTACGGCGCCGAAGTCGTCTCAGTCGCGTCCTCATCCGAAGCGCTCGACTCGTTTGTGCGCGAACCTCCCGATATAGTGATCAGCGACATTGGCATGGCTGAAGAAGACGGCTACGAGTTAATCCGCAGGATCCGTTCGCTACCGCTGCAAGGCTCACTTCTCTCTCCGCCTTCAATAAGGCCCGGCTCATTACTGATCACTCATCCCTCATCACTCTCTTGGCCGATCCCCGCCATCGCCCTGACGGGATACGCCACCACGAAAGATCGCGAGCGTGCCTTGTCCGCTGGCTACCAACTGCATCTCGCCAAGCCCGTCGAACCAGACGACCTGATCGCTGCCATCCTCTCTCTGATCAAACAATAGACGCCGTTCGTTGCGCTACACAAAGCCCGCGCATCTGTATCAATTCGGTATTCGGGTGCGTCATCGAATGGTCTTCAAGTAAGTCACTTTTCTTCCGGCGAAAAATTATTTCGCGTGTTCTTACAACGATTGGACCAACCTTCTGATAGAAAATAACTCCGGAAAGAAGTGCATGCGCACGATGGTATGGGCGTTGCTTATCAGCGGCAACAATAGTGATATCAGCAGGTAGAGATCGTGAGTTGGCTGCTGGGAAAATCGAGTGAGTGAAACTAACAAGCCGGGTGTATTGAAGTAAGAATAGTGAGTGCGGCTGGCGTCGGAAACATGAGTCGCACTTAGTCAAAAACATTTTGCACTAAATAACAAAGGAGCGAGCAATGGGAGACTACAACACGGATAACGTAGGCGAAGCGGCGGCGCGGCAGCGCGAAAATCGCATGATGACCGGTTTGTTTAGAGACCGAGAAAGCGCCGAGGGTGCTTATCGTTCATTGAGTGAACGTGGTTACGGCAAGGATGACGTCAACCTATTGATGTCCGACGAAACGCGCAAGAAGTATTTTTCTGATACCGATACGGAGCTCGGCACGAAGGCCTGGGAAGACGCAGGCAAGGGCGCGGCGATCGGCGGAGGTGTAGGCGCCACGCTAGCGGCAATTGCAGCAATCGGCACAACTCTGGCGTTGCCAGGTCTGGGATTATTAATTGCCGGCCCAATTGCCGCGGCGTTTGCCGGCGGTGGCGCAGGCGCGTTAACCGGCGGCCTGATTGGCGCCCTCGTGGGCCATGGGATTCCGGAAGAACACGCGAAGCATTATGAAAAAGGCATTCGCGATGGCGGCATTGTCATGGGTGTTAATCCGCGCACCACGGCGGACGCCGATTACCTCGAGAACGAATGGCGCACGAATCGAGCCGAATCGCTCTATCGTTAACTACCTGACTTAGAACGAGAGGAAAGGAACACCATGCGACGCAACCTAACGCTCGCATTAGCGCTCGCAGTTGCCGCGGCCCTAACCGGCTGCGGCACCGCCGACAACACTAATGCCCGAGTGAATGCCAACAACAGCAATAGCGGGAATCCGCCGCGCCAGGGCGTAGTAGAGACGAACGCCAACATTCCAGCCAATGCGAACAGCAAAAGTGTTTCATCTAACACCGCTGTTCTTACAAACGACAATGGCAATGCAAATACCGCCGGCGTAAAGACGACTAACGGCAACCGAAACGCTAACGGCAATAAGAACCGCAATCAACACTGATCGGTTTTTGATCAACGTCATGTCCAGCTCGGTAGAAACGTCTGGGACAACTTCGCAGCTTTATCAATCGGAGTGGTGGGTGCGTTTGGCGTCTTTCACCAGGGAGTCAGAGAGCAAGCGCGCGACCTACGATGGAACACGCAAACCTCAAACACATCGGCATCACGAACCCGAACAAGATTGCCTTAAGAGGAGGGGCTTCCGTTTTATCCTGCGCTGGCCTCTCTTTTTGACGAAAGGGTGCGGTGAAACTCGAAAGAGATTCACAACGCTTGAGGGACTCACGATCAAACTAAAAGGCCGGACGCCGCGACAGGAGCTATTCGGTAAGATTTCTACCCCCCAATCTCTTAGAACGTGAATGGCTTTTTCAGCATTCGTCCAGTCTTCTT
>DASYMB010000452.1:0-10876 GCA_036009285.1 Pyrinomonadaceae bacterium
CTGATCGTGGCGGCGGTGGTCGTGGAGGCTACAGCGGCGGCGGTGACCGGGGCGGTTATGGCGGCGGCGGCGGTGACCGCGGCGGCTACGAACGCGAGCCGCGCTGGTAACAAAAAACAGTGATGGGTGATGAGTAATGAGTGATGAGCAGCGCGTACGCAATGCGCTTCTTCTTAACTCGTCTTACTCATCACCCATTACTCATCACTTGTCCTTATTTCCTCGCGGCCGGAGTGATTACGAGTTTTAATCGTTCGCCGCCGCGCAGTAGTTCAACTTCATATTCCTGACCGGCCTTCATTTCTCCGAGCGCTGCCGTGTAATCGTAAACGTTGCGGACGTCGCGGCCGGCCAGCTTAACGATCTTGTCGCCGCCTTTGATCCCCGCCTTCGCCGCCGGCGAATCCTCGCGCACTCCATCAAGCAGCAGCCCATCACTTGAATCCGCGTAGTTCGGGATAGTGCCGAGATAAACTCGAAAGCCCATAGAGCGTCCGGTCGATTCACTCTTGGCGACTGCATAAACGGGACGTTTGTCGGTGGTATCGATATCATAAATGACGCGCGCGACCAGGTTGAGGATGCGCGCTTCATCTGGATAGTTGATCTTGTCGGCCGTGTCGGAGGGTTTATGGTAGTCCTCGTGTGTGCCGGTCCAAAAGAAGAGCACCGGAACTTGTTTGGCGTAAAACGACGAATGATCGCTGGGCCCGAAGCCGTCTTCGTTAAGGGTCAGGTCAAAACGTTGCACGTGAACTATCGCCGAAGACGTTTGCCCGTTCGGTCCGATCACGGCCGTTACTTTGCCGGGCCTTCGAGAAGGACTCCCCATCTCAGCGAGGGACATTGACTGATGATCAAGATTCTCGCTGGCGATCACGTCCCGCCACGCCGTCGCGGTGCCGATCCCGCCAACAATGAGCTTGTTGTCTTTCATCCTGCCGATCATGTCCATATTGATCATGGCAACGGTGTTCGCAAGCGGCAGGATCGGGTGATTCACGTAGTAATTCGAACCAAGTAAGCCTTCTTCTTCACCGCTGAACGCTATGAATACTAACGTGCGTCTCGGTCGCGGGTGTTGAGCGGAGTATATGCGCGCGAGTTCGAGCACGCCGGCAACACCCGACGCGTTATCGTCAGCGCCATGATGTATGTCGCCTTCCTTTGCCGCCAAGCTTCCTTCACCGCCGCGTCCCAGGTGATCGTAGTGCGCGCCGATTACAATCGTTTCGCTTTTGAGAGTTGGATCGGCGCCGTCGAGAATGCCGACCACGTTCCAGGCGGAAACTTCGCGGCGCACTACATCTGTCGCCAGTGTTATCGAGACTGTTTGCACGGGGAGCGCTAGCGCTTGATCTTCATTCGTCTGCGGTTGCTTTGCGCGTAGTCGCTGTTCAACGTCCGCCAGCACCGACGAATTCACAGACAGAAGCTGAGCGCCCGCCGGTCTTGAAATGGCAGCGACGGGAATGCCCGCATCGCCTCCACTATTCTCGTAATGCAGTCTTGAAAGGCGATCGTCTTTGAAGTTGCTTTCAGCGGCAATAACGATCAGGGCTTTGGCTCCGGCGTTACGGGCTGCAATTGCTTTCCAACGAACATCTTCGTACCGTGCAAATTGTCCGTGCGAATTTTCGCCGTCGGGTGTCCCGGAAAAAGCAATGGCAATCTTTCCGGCCGCGTTAGCGTCAGCGTAGTCGTCGTATTTCAATTCGCTGACGGTGATTCCGTATCCAACCAAAACCGCCGGCGCGTTATCGAGCCGGCCATTTGTCGACAAACCGAGCGGCATCCAGTCTTCACCCACCTTCATGGTCAACGCGAGATCTTTTTTCACGGGCATCGCTTTCGAGGCGGAACTCGTAGCCAACTTGAAGGTGAGTTCGTTGCTTTTTCCAAGCTCAACTCCGGCAACATGGGGAAACTCCTGCATAAAACGTCGCGGCGAATCAGCTTCGAGAATCGACATGCCGGGAAGATCGCGCCCGATGCTGCGCCGGAGTCCGTAACGCGCAAACTCGCGCGCGATGTATTCGGCGGCGAGGTTAGCGCCGGGGCTTCCGGTGCGGCGTCCCTCCAATTTATCCGAGGCGAGATATTCGATGTGCGCGCGCAGCCGCTCGACGCTGGGGACGTTTGCTGGCGGAGGCTGCTGCGCCAGCGCGACGCCGAGCGCTAGCGAGATAATGAGTAACAGATTGAAAAACTTGCGATGCATGTTGACCTCTTTTGACTAATTGCGGCTCTGCCGCCTTCCGTGCGGAATGGCTATGCCTTTCCGTTACGAACTATCAATATCTCTTCGGCGAGGCTGCGCCTCGCGCTGCAGGCAGGATGCCTGCGCTCCCAGCTTAGTCGACCCAATCGGCGATGAACACGTTCGTATCGCCGCGTGTCTTCGCGTTGCGATTCGAAGCGAAGACGAGTTTCTTCCCGTCCGGAGAGAACATTGGGAAGCCGTCGAAGGTCTCGTTGAATGTAATGCGCTCGAGGCCACTGCCGTCCACGTTGATTTTGTAAAGATCGAAATTGCGGCCTTTGGGATCGTCCAGGTTGGAAGCGAAGATGATTCGCTTGCCGTCGGGAAAAAAGTAAGGAGCGAAGTTGGCTTTGCCGTTGTGCGTGACCTGTCGCTTGTTCAATCCGTCGGCGTTCATCACCCAAATTTCCAACGTCGTGGGCCGAATCAGGTTTTGCTTAAGCAGCCCGACATAGTCTGACTTATCTTTTTCGGTTTGCGGGTGGTAGGCGCGATAGACAATCTGTTTTCCGTCAGACGACCAGAATGGTCCACCGTCGTAGCCGAGTTCATTTGTCAGGCGCCGCACGTGCTGGCCACTCGAGTCCATCGTGTAGATGTCGAGGTCACCATCGCGCATTGAAGTGAACACGAGCTTCCCATCTTTCGAGATTGTGGTTTCGGCATCGTAGCCGGGCGTGCTGGTTAGCTGTTTAAGATCAGAACCGTCTGGCCGCGCCGTAAAAATATCAAACGTCGGATAGACGGCCCAGACGTAACCTTTCGAGAAGTCCGGTTTGGGTGGACACTCCTTCGCGCCGAGATGCGTCGAGGAATAAAGAACGCGGCGGCCATTCGGAAAAAAGTATGAACAGGTGGTGCGGCCGTCGCCGGTTGAGATCAGGCGGACGTTGTTCCCGTCTGCGCTCATCGTGTAAATCTGATCACACTCTCGCCCAGCGCGTGTCGATTGGAAGATCAACTGTTTGCCGTCGGCAGAGAAGTAGGCTTCAGCATTCTCGCCGCCGAATGAAAGTTGCTTAATGTTCTTGAGATGCTTCTCCTCAGGCAGTCTTAAGATTTGATCCGGAAGACTGGCGCGAAGGGATCTGCCGGTAGACGCAAAGCCTGACAGCAGCGAAACAGTGAACAGCCCGACTAGTAATGTTTTGATTAATTGGATTTGCATTGAAGTTGTTGATGGCGCCGGTCTTTGCGCCGACCGGCCAAGCAGAAGCCCGACCGTTAGGAAGGGCTTTGATCGGTAGATCGATACCGATAGCGCGACCGAAGCCCGCGCTAACGGTCGGGCTTTCGGCTTATCTACGTCGATACTGTCAGCGCTTCCGCTACCAGTCGCGCCTGTTCCGCCTGGTGAATCGCATACGATCCGGTTGCGGGACTGGCGGAAGCGGCGCGGCCTACATAAACCGGACGCTCGGTTCCCGGCAAGCTTTCTTCCAATCGCTGCTCGACAAACGTCCAGCCGCCCATGTTCTTCGGTTCTTCCTGCGCCCAGACGAGCCGCTTCGCGTGCGGATACCTGGCGAGCACTTCGCGTAGTCGCTTCAACGGGAATGGATAAAACTGTTCAAGCCTTACAATAGAAACAGGAGCGACAGGAGATGCAACATTCTCAGCGCCCGCCTTTTTTCGTCCTTCAACCAGATCGTAATAGATCTTCCCACTGCAAAGTACAACCTGTTCGACTGCATCTGCATTCGTAATTTCCGCGTCGTCAATCACGGGAAGAAATCCGCCACTCGTAAAGTCAGCGAGCGCCGAGGCGGCAGCGGGAAGACGCAACAGACTCTTCGGCGTGATCACCACCAGGGGCCGTTCCATCCCCGGCCTCACTTGCCGGCGCAACAAATGAAAGTATTGTGCCGGCGTAGTTGGATAACAAACCTGCAAATTATTCTCGGCGCAGAGTTGCAGAAAACGTTCCAGCCGCGCGCTCGAATGTTCCGGTCCCTGGCCCTCGTATCCGTGGGGCAAAAGCAACGTCAGGCGGGAAGTTTGCCGCCACTTATCTTCAGACGCGGCAATGTATTGATCGATGATCGTCTGCGCGCCGTTTACGAAGTCGCCAAATTGAGCTTCCCACAAAACGAGTGCCTCGCGAGCAACCACCGTGTAGCCATACTCGAAACCCAGCACGCCTTCTTCTGAAAGTGAACTATCAAAAACTTCGAACCGCGCTTCCGGCTTCGACTCGGATCGCAACTCAGACAGCGGCGCCCATGATTTTCCCGTCTGCGTGTCGTACAGCACCGCGTGTCGCTGGCTAAACGTGCCACGCCCGGAATCCTGGCCACTCAAACGCACGCGCGAGCCTTCGACAACGAGGGAGCCGAAAGCGATCGCCTCTCCAAAAGCCCAGTCGATGGGCAACTCACCCGTGCCCATCTTCGCGCGTCGCGCGAGTTGGCCCACCATCTTCGGATTTATGTTGAAGCCGTCGGGCACCACCGCAATCTTGTGCGCGATGGTCTTGATCAATTCCGCATCCACTGGAGTTTCAACCACGTCAGAGCCATCGAGTTCCGGAACTACAACAATCGCAGCCGGCGTTTCTTTTTTTGGAGCAACCTGTTTGGCCCGCGCCAGCGCATCTTCGTAGCGGCGGACCCGCTCCGCGATCAGTTCCTCCAGCTCGGCTTCGGTGATGACACCTTCCCTGATCAGACGCTTGGAGTAAATTGTCCGAACGCCGGGATGAGCTTTCACGCGCGCATACATCAACGGTTGCGTGTAGCTGGGTTCGTCCGTTTCATTGTGGCCGAGCTTGCGGAAGCCGACGAGATCCAGCACCACGTCTTTATTAAACTCCTGGCGATAGTCGAGCGCGATTTGCAGGGCGCGATAAGCCGCCTCGGGATCGTCGCCGTTGATATGAAAGATCGGCAACTGCGTCATCCGGGCAACGTCAGTAGAATAAATCGTGGACCGTCCCGCTTCCGGCGAAGTTGTAAATCCGATTTGATTGTTGATGATGATGTGTATCGTCCCCCCCGTGCGATAGCCGCGCAGACTGGCGAGGTTGAGCGTCTCCATCACCACACCCTGCCCGGCAAACGCCGCGTCTCCATGAAGCAGCACCGGCAGCGCGCGATCGATGACCTCTTCGCGCGGCCGGCCCACGCGATCCTTCAAGTCGTCCTGCTTGGCGCGCACCATTCCCTCGACCACAGGGTCGACGGCTTCGAGGTGACTGGGATTCGGCGACAGCGTCAACTTAACTTTTTTGCCAGCGGCTGTTTCGCGTTCACCTTCCGCGCCCTGGTGATATTTCACGTCGCCTTCATCCGCCGGAAACGACGGGTGCACGGAGCCTTCAAACGAAGCGAAGATGCGCTC
This sequence comes from Pyrinomonadaceae bacterium, assembly GCA_036009285.1. Classification (GTDB taxonomy): domain Bacteria; phylum Acidobacteriota; class Blastocatellia; order Pyrinomonadales; family Pyrinomonadaceae; genus PSRF01. The sequence continues at coordinate 5,603 of DASYMB010000452.1, forward strand.
GCAAAAATGTCCGATAACATTCGCGAGCACGTTAAGGCGACCGCGATGCGCCATTCCCATCGTGATGTCGTCAACCCCGCGCCGCGCTCCGCCTTCGATCAGTTGATCGAGGAGGGGAATGATCGTTTCGCAGCCTTCGAGCGAAAACCGTTTCTGGCCGAGATACTTGGTGTGAAGAAAACGTTCAAACTGTTCCGCTGAGATCAGTTTCCAGAGCAATTGTTTCTTGACTTCCACCGGCACGGGCTCGGGACTGACAAACTGTTTGCGGATCTGCTCGCGAATCCAAACCTTCTCTTCCTTGTTTTGAATGTGCCGATACTCGATGCCGACTTTGCCGCAATAAGCGCGCTGCAGGATGTCGAGGATTTCGCGCAACGGCGCGATTTCGGTCCCGGCCAGGCCACCGGTTATGAACTTACGATCGAGGTCCCAAATCGTGAGTCCGTAGGTTTCAATATCGAGCTCCGGATGGTAGAGCACCGGCATCGCATGCAATGGATCGATGTCGGCAATCAAGTGTCCGCGCACGCGGTAGGCGTTAATCAACTCCATTACGTGAGCTTCTTTGGCGGCCTGCTCGCGCGTTACATCTCCCGGCAGAAACGTGGGATTGCGATCGATGTTCCAGCGGAAAGGCACGTGCGCGATGCCGAGATCAGCAAAGACATCGTCGTAAAATCTGGAGTTGCCGATCATCAATTCATGTACACGCGCGAGAAACGCGCCTGACTCCGCGCCCTGAACAATGCGGTGATCGTAAGTGCTGCTGATCGTGATCGCTTTGCTGATGCCCAGTTGCGATAAAGCTTCGGGCGCCATTGCCTGATACTCGGCTGGATATTCAATCGCGCCGGTGGCGATGATGAGCGATTGCCCGGCCATCAAGCGCGGTGTGGAGGCGACTGTTCCGATCGTGCCCGGATTTGTAAGTGAGATCGTAGTGCCCTGGAAGTCCGCGATCTGAAGTTTACCTTCACGCGCGCGCTTCACGACATCGTCGTAAGCCTGGAGAAATTCCGAGAAGCGCAGCTTGTTTGCGTTCTTGATATTGGGAACCAGGAGAGTCCGCGTACCGTCCTTTTTTGTAATGTCGATAGCGACGCCGAGGTTAATGTTTGGGCGCACTAGTCGCACCGGATTGCCGTCAACGATGTCGAAGCCGTCGTTGAGTTGGGGAAACTCGTCGAGCGCGCGCAGTATGGCCCAGGCGATCACGTGCGTGTAAGAAGCTTTGCCGCGATCGTTTTCCTGAAGATGTTTGTTGATGAGCCGGCGGTTTTCGTCCAGCAGTTTGACAGGAATGCGCCGCTGCGATGTTGCGGTCGGAACAGAAAGACTCGCTTCCATGTTCTCGACTATTTTGAGGGCGGCGCCTCGAATTGGTTTTGCCTCTACCGGTTCCGCCGAAGCGACTGGAGTTTGTTTCGTTACCGTAGACGGCGCGTCGGATTTTGCGGGAGCGGTAGCCTCCGCTACGACAGCACTGGCTACCGCGCTTCGTCCACCGTTCTCAGCAGCGCGTACCTCGGGAGCAGGCGGCGGAACGTTTCCAGTCTGCGCTGAATCGTTCGGATTTCCATCGCCCAATAGTTCGCTAAAATACGCGCGCCACGATTCGTCAACCAGTTCCGGATTGCTGCGAAAGCGGCTGAGCAGTCCTTCAACGTAAGTCGCATTCGCGCCAAAATTTTCAGCGATGACTTCAGATAAATCAGTTCTCACGGGCTGACCCAACTCTCACCTCTTTCGTTTTAACTAATCTCTGTGCGTCCTCTGCGTTCTTTGTGTCTTGGTGGTGAAATTTCCTTAGCGATAGCCCCACACAGAGACACGGAGAACGCAGAGGACGCACAGAGAAAACTGAAGTTGGACACTACCGATAGATTAGCACCTTCCCCAGCGCTTTGCATCCGGCACTCCCAGCCCCCTTGCACGACTAAAGCGACTCGAAATTCTTCAACTCCAGCCTCGGCAAATGGTATCTTAGGCGGCCAATTCAACTGAACAGCCAGACCGCCAAACCATGAAAAAACAAATCCGTAGAACCCTTCAATTCGCCATTTGCTCTCTCTTGCTGATCGCGCTCGTCGGTGCAAACGCATTTCCCGCGCGCCCCGGCGTTAGTGAACAGCCTGCCCTGACTCTCATTCTCGTACGCCACGCAGAAAAGAAAATTGTGCCGCCCGAAAATAAGGATCCCGATCTGAGTCCGGCGGGCGTGGCGCGGGCCGAGGAGCTGAGGCGCATGTTTGGTAGCACGGCTATCGGCGCAATTTACGCCACGCAGTACAAGCGCACGCAGCAAACTGTGAAACCCCTGGCTGATAAACTTGGTCTTCCGATTACTCAGGTTGAAGCGAAAAAGACCTCGGAGTTGGTGAAGCAGATTCGATCTCGAAAAGTGGGAGAGATTATCTTCATCGCCGGTCACAATAATAGTGTACCGGAAATAATTGCAGCTTTCGGTGGTCCACAGTTGCCAATCATTCCGGAAACTGAATACGACAATCTCTACATTCTGATCGTTCAAAGCGACGGTTCTGCACGACTGCTGCAAATGAAATATGGAAGTCCGCTACCTGCAAGCGGGCAGGGAATGAGCAAACCATGAGTTTGGAGTGCGGTGACCAGTCATCGCTTTGGTCGGTTGCGACCTGTCGCGGCCGGCGCGCATGTGTGACGAACTTAAGAATAGCGCGTCAAGCCGCGCAAGACGAAAGCGGTGACTGGCCACCGCACTCCAAAAAAGAGGCGCGATGAAAAACTCAAAGTCGAAAAAGAAGAAGCAGTCATTAGGGCGCACTGAAGCTAAAGACGTGAGCCGCCGCACCTTCGTAAAGTTTGTTCCCGTGCTGGGAGCGGCCGCGCTGGCGACGCCCCATCTGAGTATTGCAACTGCTTTAGCTCAGGGCCCCACTCCTTCCCCAACGCTCATGGCATCTCCGTCACCGACGCCCGCAGCATTGCGCGTGACGAAAGACATGCTGCGCCAGGCGGAGAAACTGATCGGCATCGAGTTCACTGACGCCCAGGAGGCAATGGCCCTTCAGAACGCGAGTACGAATCTTGACCGCTACGAAACTTTGCGGAAGATCCCAATTCCGCTCGACACCGAGCCGGCCACTTTGTTTCATCCCGCGCTGCCGGGAAAGAAATTCAATGCTAAGCCGGCGAGGTTTAAGCCCAGCAAAACAGAAGCGCCGCAGTTCAGTTCAGTCGAAGATTTGGCCTTCGCTAGTTTGTCGCAACTGGCCGCGTTAATTCGCTCGCGCAAAGTTTCGCCTGTCGACCTCACAAAGATGTACCTGGCGCGCTTGAAAAAGTATGGACCAAAACTTAATTGCGTCGTGACGCTCACCGAAGATCTCGCGCTCGCACAAGCGAGCGAGGCTGAACGCGAAATCAAAGCCGGGAAATATCGTGGACCACTCCACGGCATTCCCTGGGGGGCCAAAGACCTCTTCGCGACGAAAGGAATTCGCACCACCTGGGGAGCCGAACCGTATCACAATCAAGTGATCGACTACGACTCGACAGTGGTTGAACGTTTGCGCGATGCCGGGGCGGTGCTGGTAGCGAAGCTCTCCATGGGCGCACTCGCGCAAGGCGGCCGCTGGTTCGCCGGCATGACGCGCAATCCCTGGCAGATCGACGAAGACAAAATTGGATCGAGCGGATCGTCAGCCGGGCCAGCCTCAGCTACGGCAGCCGGGCTGGTCGGCTTTTCGATCGGTACTGAAACACTCGGCTCGATCATTTCCCCTTCGTCGCGTTGTGGCGTTGCCGGATTGCGGCCGACGTATGGACGCATCAGTCGCTACGGCGCCATGGGACTCAGTTGGACCATGGACAAGATCGGGCCGATTTGCCGCGGTGTTGAAGATTGCGCGGCCGCGCTCAATGGCATGTATGGACCGGACGGAAAGGACCTCACCGTGGGCGATCTTCCCTTCAACTGGGAACCGGCCACGCCGATTGGCAACCTGAGAATTGGGTATCTCAAAGAAGAGTTTGACCAGCAACAGGATCCGGAGCGGAAGGCAATCTACCAGCAAGCGCTCGATGTTTTGAAAGCTGCCGGCGCAAACCTGCAGCCAATTGAGCTGCCGAAGTTTTCGGTCGGTGCGTTACGCATAATTCTGGTTGCTGAAGCTGCGACCGCGTTCGACGACATCACTCGCGACGGCCGCGTCAATCAACTCTCCGGACAAGAGCCAGGCGATTGGCCCAACACATTTCGCAGTTCACGTTTTATTCCGGCGGTAGAGTACCTCCGTGCGCAACGCGCGCGGCGAATACTGATGCAGCAGATGGACGAGTTGATGTCGAAGTGGGACCTGTTTGTTTCGCCCGCGCCAGGGAGTCTCAGCCTGCTGATTACCAATCTTACCGGTCATCCGGCGATCTGTGTTCCCTGCGGCTTTCCCAAAGGCCTGCCGCAATCAATCATGTTCACCGGCGGACTTTACGACGAAGGCGCGCCGCTGCGGATGGCGCTTGCTTACGAGCGCGCGACTGAGTGGCACTCGCTGCATCCGAAGCTGGATTGGGCGTGAAAGCGGGAGAGCGCCTGCCGCAACGAGGCAGCCACCGAATTGAGTTATAATTTGGTGGGACAACACCAATGGAGAAACAAATACAAACAGTTTATCAACTGAACGCCGATGATCTTAATGAGGATTTTCTTGAAGGGTTGAAGACTACTTTCAAGCACAAAGAAATTGAAATCGCAATCTATGAACGCGACGAGACTGCCTACTTATTGGCTTCGCCAGCAAACCGCAATCGGTTGCTGGAAGCCATTGCCGACGTTGAGCAGGATCGCAATATCGTCGTACCCGATCAAGAACAGTTTCAATGAGAGTCATCGTCAATTATTGAGCAGTCGCGGCAGATCGAGCACCAGCGCGACGGTTTCGTCCCTTAATTCCGTAGCACCGGCGATGCCGTACCAGCGTCCCGCGTGACGTCCGAGGTTTCTAACCAGCACTTCCTGTGGTCCCTCCACTCGATCCACAACAATGCCGATAGCCTTCGACTTCGGATTGCTCACACCGGCTCGCTCATCGGTGTACTGGCAGGTGATGAGGTGCAACTGACTATTCGAGTCCTCGGGCTCTTCAGGTTGGCCCAGAAGATCGCGCATGGAAACCTGCCGCAATTGATTCGCTCCGGAGGCGCCGGCGACCACGTCGATTGCATCGATGCCCAGAGTTTGCGCGGCCGGAATGCAATAACGATTGCCTGCGGAGACAACTACGTTCGTTGCCA
>DASYMB010000453.1:0-16352 GCA_036009285.1 Pyrinomonadaceae bacterium
TCCTGACACGTGAGCCCGATGACTCTGGAGCGTCGTTCTGGACCAGCCAAATCACAACCTGCGCAACCGATCCGGGGTGCACGGAGGTCAAGCGGATCGATACCTCGGCCGCCTTCTTCCTCTCTATTGAGTTCCAGCAAACAGGCTTCCTCGTCTACCGCACCTACACCGCCAGCTTTGGGCCAAACCGGGTTGGCGGCACCGTCCCGCTTACCTTGCGCGAGTTTCTGCCGGACACGCAGCAGATCGGTCGTGACTTCATCGTCGGGGAGGGAGACTGGCAGACGCAAATCGAAGCTAACAAGCAGGCATACTTCGCCGAGTTCGTCCAACGCCCCGCTTTCGAGGCCTTCTACCCGCGCGCGATGACGGCTGCCGCCTTTGTCGATGCGCTGAACACGAACACCGGTGGCTCACTCTCCCAAGGAGAGCGCGACTCGCTCGTCTCCCGTCTCGACGCAGGCATCGAGACGCGGGCGACAGCTCTCCGACGCGTGGCCGAGGATGCGGACTTGCGTGACCGCGAGGTCTCTCGCGCCTTCGTGCTGATGCAGTATTTCGGCTACCTGCAACGCAATCCGAATGAGGGACAGGACACAGACTTCTCAGGCTACAATTTCTGGCTCTCCAAGCTAAACCAGTTTGGCGGCGACTTTCGTCGGGCCGAGATGGTCAAAGCCTTCATCGTCTCGCAGGAATATCGTCAGCGATTCGGTCGGCCGTAAGAAGGACCATGACGGATGATTAGCTTCTTGAGCACACTGCCGGTTTCTTCATGACCGATTTAGAACTCTAAACCGCCGCAACTTAGATATGGCCTCGATCAAGAGTCCGCGACTTGATCTCGCTACATAATTGTGGGCAACCGGCAACACCGAAACGCTCATTCCTGTTAAGGAATCTGTGCGCCTCATTTTTTGCGATGGTGTTTCGATAACCGCATCTTCCTGCCTCGTATGCTAAAATCTCTCGGATGATCCTCGATGCCCTCGAAGTAAACAATTTTAGAAATCTTAGCGGAAAAATATTTTGGGGCCCTGGTCTCAACATCATTTACGGCAATAACGGTCAGGGTAAAACCAACTGGCTCGAAGCCATCCACACACTCTCGCGCACCAAATCTTTTCGCACCCAACGTCTCCAGGAATCAATCCGTTTTGGCGAGGACACAGCTTTCATCGAGGGCCAGGTTTCAACCGGAAACGATCTGCACCGCGACTTGCGCGTAACGCTCAGAGACAACACTAAGTCGATTTGGGTTAACGGCAAGCGGGAACAACTCGCGCGGTATCTCGGTCTGCTCCAGGTGTTTGCTTTCACCGCGGACCAGCTCGAGGTGGTGCGCGGAATGCCGGAAGCGAGAAGGCATTTCATCGATCGCGGAGTCGCTTCGTTACGACCGGCCTACGTGCAAACAGTTTCCGACTACAACAAGGTAGTCAAACAGAAGAACCGTATTCTTCAGGATGCTTCTGAGCGTGAGCTTCGTCTGGAAGAAACTGAAAACCTGATTGCGCCGTGGAACGAACAACTGGGGCGCTTAGGCTCGGAGATTCATGCGGCCCGTATCGAATATACGGAGCGATTGAACAGCGCCCTGGAGCGAACACTCTTTGAGCCCGCCGAGCTTCAGATTCGCTACGCCTCGTCGCTGGAAAGCAAGGGCGACCTTGATAACTATGAAGCCCTTTTGCGAGAACGCTTACAGCTTCGCCTGCCGGCGGAAGTGGCGGCCGGGCGGGCCTTGATAGGTCCGCATCGGGACGATTTGGGCATACATTTGGGGGGTCGCGAAATCCGCGTTTATGGGAGTTCCGGACAGCAGCGTAGTGCATTGTTACTATTAGACTTAGCGGCAATTTCAGTGTATAATTCCTGGCACAATGATTATCCACTTTTCCTGGTCGACGATGTCGATGCGGAGCTGGATGAAAAAAGGATCAGACGCCTGTTGGAATATCTTGAAGGCCGGACTCAAACATTCATTACCACGTCGAAAAGAAGCCACGTCGAAGGGTTCCTTTCCAAAGCGAACGTACACGAAGTTGTGGATGGCGAGGCAGCCTCGACTGACGTGAGCAGCAGCACTTTTTCAGCGGCAGCGGCGCTCGCAGAAAGTGTTCGATAACCGGGACGAACCAGCCGGCACGGTAGTTTGAGAGCGAAAAAAATTCTTAGTTAACGAGTGGTGTAAGGAGAACGTATTGGCGACAGCGGGAACAACAGTAACGGGCAAGAAGCATCAGACTTACGATTCATCTTCGATCGCAGTCCTTGAAGGCCGCGAGGCTGTTCGTAAGCGGCCGGCTATGTATATCGGATCGACTGGTGAGATAGGTCTTCATCATCTGGTGTATGAGGTGGTCGACAACTCGATCGATGAAGCCCTCGCTGGATATTGCGACACGGTGGATGTCACGATTCATCTTGATAACTCGATCACGGTGATCGACAACGGACGCGGGATTCCGGTCGATGAAATGAAGAAAGAGAGAAAGTCGGCGGCTGAAGTGGTGATGACTAAGCTTCACGCCGGCGGCAAGTTTGATTCTAACGCGTACAAGGTTTCCGGCGGCCTGCACGGGGTGGGAGTTTCCTGCGTTAATTTTCTTTCCGAAACTTTACACCTGGAAATTTGGCGCGACTCAAAGACGTATGAGCAAGACTACGTGCGAGGCATTGCCGTTGCTCGGCTGGAGCAAACTGGTAAGACCAGGAAACGCGGAACGAAGATCACTTTCAAACCGGACGGCCAGATCTTTGACCACACAGTTTTTAGTTTCGACAAACTCTCCGAGCGCTTGAGGGAAAAGGCTTTTCTTAATAAGGGCATTCGCATCACGATTAGAGATGAACGCGAAGAGCCCGAGCGCGCTCACGAGTTTTACTACAAGGGCGGCATCGCCGAGTTCGTAAAACATTTGAACAAGAACAAGACGACGCTTCACGATAAGCCACTCTATTTTGAGAAGGAAGCCGACGCTTTATCCATTGAAGTGGCGATTCAATACAACGATGGCTACGACGAAAAGGTCTACTCGTTTGCCAACAACATCAACACGGTAGACGGTGGAACGCATCTCTCCGGATTTCGCTCGGCGTTTACCAGAACTATCAATGCTTACGCGCAGTCGTCAGGGCTGGCTAAAAATTTCAAAGGCTCGCTCTCGGGCGATGACGTGCGCGAAGGTTTGGTAGCTGTGATATCGGTGAAGTTGCCGCAGCCGCAGTTTGAAGGACAAACGAAGGGCAAACTCAATTCTGACGTGAAGGGTGCGGTTGAGTCGTTTCTCAACGAACGTCTGACTGAATATCTGGAACAGAATCCAACCGTCGCGCGCAAAATTGTAGGCAAGTCTGTCGACGCGGCCCGCGCCCGTGAAGCTGCGAGGAAAGCGCGAGAAATCGTTCGTAAGGGAGCGCTGAGCGGGTCAATGCTACCCGGAAAGCTCGCCGACTGTCAGGAAAAGGACCCGGCCCTCTCAGAGATTTACATCGTCGAGGGCGACTCGGCAGGCGGCTCGGCAAAGCAGGGGCGCGATCGTAAGAACCAGGCGATACTGCCGCTGAAGGGCAAGATTCTCAACGTCGAGAAGGCCCGCTTCGACAGAATGCTGGGCCACAGTGAAATCAAAGCGCTCATCACCGCGCTGGGAACGGGAATCGGGAAGGAAGACTTTGATGCGAGCAAACTGCGCTACCACAAAATCATCCTGATGACTGACGCCGACGTCGACGGCTCGCACATCAGAACGCTGCTGCTGACTTTCTTTTATCGCCAGATGGCAGAGTTAATCGAGCGGGGTTACGTCTACATCGCTCAGCCGCCTTTGTTCAAAGTCAAACGAGGCAAGAAGGAAGAGTACATAAAAGATGAAGGCGCGATGATCCGCTACCTGATGCGAATGGCCACCGCTGACATGACGGTGAAAGTGGTTGGAGCTAACGACGAGATCGAAGGAAAGCAGTTGGCCCAGTCTCTGGAAAAGATGGTCGATCTCAAGAACTATTCGGAGCGCGCCGCCCGCCGCCTGGGCGGAGATTCTCATTTGCTCGACACACTGCTGGGAGCGTTCGCTGGCCGGAAGGGACTGCTGCGTAAAGAGGGTCGAACTCTGCGCTCAATTTTCCAGGACCGGGACCTGATGATCAAAATCGAAGGCGCCCTGGCGGCCGCGAACTATCAAGCGATGGTGACGGAAGACGAGGAGCACGGTCTCTGGAAAATTCAAACTGTTACCAACGCTGGTCTGAGCCTGGCTATCGATTGGAACTTTGCCAGCTTCGTCGAATTTCAGAAGGCGGTCGACCTGTTTAAGAGTTTGGAAGACACGCTCGCGGCGCCCTTCATCATCGGTGAGAATGGCACGAGTGAAGAGATACCTACCCGCGATGCCTTGCTGGAAAAGGTACTGGCCGCAGCCAAGAAGGATTTATCGATTCAGCGTTACAAGGGACTTGGGGAAATGAACCCGGAGCAACTCTGGGAAACAACCATGGATCCCGATAAACGAACTTTGCTGGAAGTTCGCATCGACGACGTGGTCGAAACGGATCAGATGTTTACGGTGTTGATGGGCGACGCAGTCGAGCCCCGGCGCAAATTCATCGAAGATAACGCCCTCGAGGTCCGTAACCTGGACGTTTAGCCTGGACGTTTAGTAGGACAGGCATTCCTGCCTGTCCTGGTTTCTGCCAGGCTTACTCTAAACGCGAACAAAATCTCACGATTTTCCACATCTCATTTTTCATTTGCCATTGGTTTCAGAGTTTCAACGTGCATCGTTTAGAAAGGGCACTTGTGCCCCGCCGTGCGAGGCGGACAAGTCCGCTTTTCAAACGAGCGGTGAGTTTAATAAACCATTGGTCGGTGGCGGCGAAGTGGTGAATCCGGAAAATGATAACTGCGAAAGGATGAATGGAAAATCTGTTCTGCCTGACAAGCTTCAGTACCTGGTCCTCAACGACAGACACGGACAGACAGGAATGTCTGTCCTACTTTTTTTCTCGATAACGAGCCACCCGAAAGCGCCAGAGCTTCAGGGGTACTCCTTGAGCAATTCCGGCTTTGCGCGCCGCGATGTGTACTTGTTGTCTGGCGGTATCCACTCCGCGTATGTCGGGCAACAACAACCCGCGCAGCCGTCCTGACTCGTCCTCAACAATAACTCCATAAATCTTCGCATCGAGCTCTTCAAAGTCAGCGGGCTCGGGCACGCCCAGAACATCAACTGAATAACGCAGCCCGGCGAGTTCCTCCACCGAGACGGGATCGAATCGCGGATCGCGCGTGGCGGCGTTAATCGCGTTGGCAATGAGTTCTTCTGCGAGGTTTGGCTTCAGAGGTTCAATCGTTCCGATACAGCCGCGAAGATCGCCCTCATGAGTCTTAATTGAAACGAAACAAGCGGCGCGTGCCGAAAGCAGCGCGGCGGCATTCTTTGGCGGTACGATACCTTTGCCGGTACGCACGTGGGTCTCAACGGCGAGGCGAGCCAGTGCAGGCAACTCCGCCGCTTCAGGATTTTCTACAACCGTGTTCATGCTTGCAGATTCACCTGCGCCTTTGCGCGCAGACTCAGCGTTGGTGAGTTGCGCCACGAGATACCCAACGCCAAAAGGCGCTTCGTAATTCAAGACTTCGCAAGACCGAGGGAGTTCTCGAGTTGCGCCCACGGCCACCAACATCGAGCGGTAGCCGCACTCGCCTGCGGTGCGACGAAGATCGGGATCGATCTCGACGATACGCGGCGGCGAATGTTCCTGAATCGCGTCGACCACTGCTTCATCAAAACGGTGGGCCGCCGGGTTATAACCGGCAGGCGCTTCAGGTTTCAGACGGTGACTCAAATCCCCACTCGCTATGAACGCCACAGCTCGCCCGACTAAATCTGCCGCCTTTCTGACGCAGGCGCCAAACTGCAAATGGTCTTCATTGGAAAGAAAGCTGTAGCCGAGCGCGACGACCCGTCCGCGCCAGCCATACCGGTCGAGAAAATAAAGTGGGACAGAAACACCGTGGTCCAACATATAGTTGTCGAGGTGCATCACTTCGTAATCTTCCTCGGCCGCTGTGTTGGTTATTGCCTTGAGCAGCTCTTCGTCGAGAGGAAATTCAATTCGTACTTCGGGCGCTCGAAAGTTTGCAAAGTCTCCGTAGAGTTTAGCTGAGTGGTAGGCGACGAACGCGCGTGCGTCGAGCGGAGCATGAGGTGAAATGAGGATTACGGTTTCGGCGCTGCTTTCAACGATGCGCCGGGTGAGTTCCGCCATCGCATCAATCGACCCACGCACCATCGCGATGGCTTCACCGCCGACTTCGGGAACCATGATCGGCGGGTGGGGCGCGATGCCGCTGAAAACAATGGCGCTCTCTATCCCCATGGCAATTGTAAAAGCAAACTGTTAGTTTGCGTCGAGCGCGAGGCTCAACATCCGGTCAAAGACTAATTGTCGGGAACGGGGAATTTTATCATGAATTGCGCTTCTAATTGGAAGGCTACTAATATGAACCAAAGCGTTGAATGATTTGAAACCGATGACTGTCGAACAGTTTGATGTGCTGATTGTCGGCGCCGGTCCTGCCGGTTCTTTCGCAGCCGAGAAACTCGCGAAGGGCGGCGCGCGCGTGGCGTTATTCGATGGCCGTCCGGCCGGTGAGCCGAAGGCCTGCGGCGGCGGGGTCACCGCGAAGGCGCTCAAGGCCTGGCCGCATTTGCTGAACGCTGTCGGCCGAACGGTGGCTGAGTTGGACCTGTACTCGCCCTCCGGCAAGCGCCTGCACCTGAAGCTCGATGAACCGTTCGCGATCTACTCGCGCGTTGCTTTCGATTCCTATCTGCGAGAACGAGCGCGAGAAGCCGGCGCCGAAGTTTTGTTTGAAAAGATCACTGCGCGTGGAATAACGAGAACTGAAAATGGTTGGAAACTTCGGGGACGAAATAACTCCGAGTGGTTCGGGAAAGTTTTAGTTGGTGCTGACGGAGCAAACAGCGCGATCGCGAAGAAGCTTGCGGGACCGCTCGAGGCTTCCGATATGGAAGTCGCCTTCGGATATCGCGCGCCGTTGCCGGCGGAGAGAGGTGCGACGACAGTGATCGCGTTCCTTCCCGGATGGGTCGGTTATGCGTGGGCCTTTCCGCGCGTGGACCACATCTCGTTTGGCATCGCCACCACGCAGGATGCGTTTGAACACAAGGCGCTTGACGAACTCCTGTGGCAGTTCATGATTGGTTATTACCGGCAACAGGAAAACGAGAGGGTGAATATCTGGAAGAGCGCAGGTGCGCCGGCCTCGTCCGCTATCGAGAAGAATTTGCGATCGGCTGCCGAACGCTACGCCGCGCGTATTCCGGGTCTCGCTGACGAGACCTGGGACAAGCGTCGGGCCTGCGGCCAGGGCTGGGCATTACTGGGTGACGCAGCTGGTTTTGCGGACCCGGTAACCGGGGAAGGAATTTATTATGCGCTGCGTTCCGCGGAACTCTTCGCCGAGACTTTTCTCGAAGGCCGAACGGAAGTATATGAGGAGCGCTGGCGCAAAGATTTCGGCGGCGAGCTGCGTCGGGCGTCACAAATGCGCCGGCGCTTTTATGGAAACTTCTGGGGCGCGCCGTTCACTGAAAGAATGATTGAGTTCGCGCGGGGACACAGTGGGATCAAGAAAGTGCTCGGCGATCTCGTGGCGGGCGAACAGGGTTACGTTGGGCTTAAAAAGAAGCTCGCCCGCAGCGCGCTGCGACCGCTGTGATCTGAAGTTAGGCCTCTTGTGGGCGCGAAATGCGAGGAACATAAGGCGATGCCGTAGTGGCCATCATTCTCATATTCACCATCATCGGTTCAGTGCTGTTTATCGGCGCGTACTACGTGCTCGTCCGGGGCTACTTTGGGGACCGAATCAACTAAGGAAAAGGAAGAGGAAGACAAAAGCGATCAAAGCGATCGTTGACTAGTAACGAAGACTAGTAATGAAAAATTGCTACGGGGCCAGCCTGCTGATACTCCAACTTCCATCAACCCTTCGCTCGTAACTAATTCGATCGTGCAGCCGGCCGGGACGTCCTTTCCAAAACTCAATACGATTGGGTAGCAGACGATAGCCGCCCCAATGCGCGGGGCGATCCACTTCGCGATTCTCATAAAGCTTCTCCAGCTCATCAACACGTTGTTGCAGTCCTTCTCTGGATGCGATCACTTCGCTTTGCGGCGAAGCCAGCGCGCCGATCTGACTTTCGCGCGGGCGAGTTTTGAAATACGCATCCGACTCAGCCGGTCCGATTCGTTCGACTTTGCCTTCCACGCGCACCTGCCGCTCGAGCTGCGGCCAGTAAAAAACGAGCGCGGCCTGTGGGTTTGCATCCAACTCACGCGCTTTCCGGCTGTTGTAGTTGGTGAAGAAAACAAAACCGCGTTCGTCTGCTTGTTTCAACAGCACCAGCCGCGCCGAGGGTTTACCTTCCACAGTGGACGTTGCGAGTGTCATCGCCTCTGACAAATGGATGCCCGCGGCCCTTGCTTCTTCTGACCAGCGTTGAAAGAGATCGAGGGGGTTACGCTCGACGGAATTCTCGTCGAACTCGCTGAACAAAGTTGTGTTTGAAGGGCCGGCCATCTGAGAAGCGTTACTAGTCTCGCAAGAGAGTACTAGCATAAACACCGGGCTGAAGCCACGGTGTGAATGAGAGCAAAAGAAAAATCTAACAGTCGTTTCCGTTCGTATACGGCGCGAGGCGAACCTTCAACTCATCGGGAATAGGTACCGTTTCAAAGGTGTCGCGTCGCACAGAAGCCAGCACAAAATGAGCGTCGGCGATCAGTAGATCTTCGCCCTTGCGTCTTACTTCGAAATCCAGACGCATTGACTTGTTGCCAAAGTGGCCGACATAGATCGACACCTCCAGCAGATCGTCGAGTCGCGCCGCGTGATGGAAGTCGCATTCGAGATGAACGCGCGGCAGCCACACGTCGAGTTCGTCAAACATGACGCTATAAGGCAAACCTACGGCGCGAAACAATTCCGTCTCAGCGAATTCAAAGAAGCGTATGTACGCGCCGTAGAAGATTATCCCGGCAGCGTCGACATCACCCCAACGCACACGCTCTTCGATTGTGAATTTCTGGTGCTCAGGCATTATTCGATTTTTCGCTGTGTAACCTCCGCGGCTAAGCAATCGCCAACAAAGATTCAGCACGGAGGCACAGAGAACACAGAGGACGCACACAGATTGGTTCAAAGGGGAGACTACCGTCTGTCTATCGTCTGTCGCGCATTCAGCGTGAAGACACGATCGTCACGCTCACTTCCGCCACGGTTGAGATGAAGTCGCGAAGCTCCACTGGCTTTGACAGGTAGCGTTGATAGCCGGCCGCGAGCGCGCGCTCTTTGTCCTCCTCCTTAGCATACGCAGTAATCGCGATGGCCGGAATTCGTGGGACGACATCGAGCGCGAGGACCTGGCGCATCAATTCATGTCCGTCTTCGCCCGGCATGGCAATATCAGAAATCAGCACGTCGGGTCTGCAGCTTTTTATCCAGTCAACAGCCGCGGCTACGGACGACACCGCGGTGACGGTCGCGCTTCTCTGCGTCAAAGCGGCGCTTAGTAGTTCCAGGGTATCTTTATCGTCGTCCACGAGCAGAATGCGCAAGCCCGACAGTATCTGCTGAGATCGCAGACGCTCCTGGCTCTCTTCATCGGCGTCGATCTCTGTCGTGGTTATCACTTCCTCAGGACGTTCCACCAGCGAACCCAGCAACGGTAGCCTCACGGTAAACGTCGCACCCGCGCCGGCGCCGCGGCTCCGCGCTGAAATATTACCGCCGTGAATTTCCACCAGGTGTCTTGCAATCGCCAACCCCAAACCCAGACCGCCGTGCTGTCGCGTTGAGGTGCTGTCTTGTTGGCGAAACCTATCAAACACGAACGGCAGGAATTCCGCAGTGATACCTTGTCCGGTGTCGGTTACTTCGATCTGAACTTGCGAATCTACCTGACGAAGTTGCACCGACACTTTCCCTCCAGCCGGCGTAAACTTAACCGCGTTTGAAAGAAGATTCCAAAAGACCTGTTGCAGACGGTTAGTGTCTCCGGGAACAGCGGCCGGTTCTGGTCCAAGGTCGACTTCAATCTGAATCCCTTTCGCCTCCGCGGTGGGCCGCACCACGTTTATTGCCGAATCCAACACCGGCGCCAGCTCGATCGGATGCAACTCCAGGTAAAGATGGCCGGTGATGATCCGCGAGACGTCGAGGATGTCGTCAATGATCTGGGCCTGGGCCTTGGCGTTTCGTTTGATCGAATCCACCGCACGAATCGCCGTCTCACTTTCAAGCGAGCCGCTCTGCAGCATTCGCGACCAACCCAGAATAGCGGTCAGCGGCGTGCGCAGCTCGTGAGACACGGTAGCAAGAAACTCATCCTTCAGGCGGTTCGATTCTTCGGCGCTCGCTCGCGCGGTGCTCTCCCATTCCAGCAGTCGAACATTTTCAATCGCCACTGCGGTCAGGTTTGCGGCCATACGCATCGCCGTCGCGTGTTCATCCCGGTAAGCCGCGTTTTCATAGCTTTGAACTTCGATGGTGCCAATGATTCTGCCCATCACAGACATCGGAGCGGAGAGCGACGACTGGGGTCTCAGGCCGTTATCAGGACCAACAAGCACCGCCGGGTGACCGCGCGACACGCTCATGTAGTCGTTGGTGATGATCACCTGGTTCGTCCGGACGGCGCGGCTGTTTGGCCCAGTGAAGTTCACCGGCATTGGCGGCAGCTTTGAGGTGTCGATATATTCGCCGTCACCCCAACCGTAACAGGCAGTGCGAACGTCGCGCATTGGATCGTAAAGAGAAACAAACAGCCCATCGCACGGCACCGAAGCGAGCGTGAACTGCTTCAGCCCCTCAAAAATCACGTCCAGGTCGCGGGCGGTGCCCAACGTCTGGGCCAACCGCGCCAGTTTCTCCAGCAGCCGTTCATACTCAGACAACGCGCGTTGGTCCGCTTGCCGCAAACCTTCTTCAGCCTGGCGACGCGTGGTGATGTCGCGAGCCACGCCTTGCACGCCCACCGGCTGCCCCTGATGGATAACCAGCCGGCTGCTGATTTCCAATGTGACTAGCCGGCCGTCTTTCGTGCGCACCTCCACTTCATAGTTAGTCCGCTCTTCACCGCCCAACTTGCGCTCGGTCATGAGGCGCGCGCTATCAGCCGAACCGGGCGTAAGAAACTCCGACATGTTCATTCTCACTACTTCGGCTTGCGAATAACCTGTGATCGACTCGACGGCTTTGTTAACTGAAGTCATGTTGCCTTTGAGATCGAGCATGAACACTATGTCGTTGGCGTTTTCCACCAGGTCGCGATAGCGCTCTTCACTCTCCCTCAAAGCTTCTTCGGCGCGCTCGCGATCAGTTAGCGTCTTGCGCACGGTGGCTTCGGAAAGGCCTAACTCCGCGGCGGAACGCTCGGCCTCGGCGCGCGCTTTAACCTGCGAGCGGGTGAGCACAAATAAGAGCAGACTAATGAGGACGCCGGCGAGCGCGGGGGTATGGAGAGATTTTCTGTTTGCCGCAGAAACAAACCCCGGACGAGAAGCAAACGCAAGAGTCCAGGGCCGTCCGGCGACTTCAACCGTGCTCGAAGTTGTGAAGCGTGCCGGCTCCGCTCCGTGGTTGTTTGCGGTTGCAGCCGTATCGTAAAGCAAGGCCTCACTCGAGGGTTGCGCGCCGTCGTAAAAGTGCAAGTCGATGTCGCTGGTGTCCTTGATCGCCAGTACGGACTGGATAAAGTCCGATGCTCTAAACTGACTATAGACAAAACCGGACAGGGCCTCACGGCGCTCGGCCACGCTCGTAGGTTTGCGATCGTTCTCGTAGATCGGCGCATAGATAAGAAATCCAGGTTCCTTGTTTTCATCGTTTTCACGCGTCAGCATCACCCGCGCGGTGGCTGCGGGCTGGCCGGTATCGCGCGCCGTTTCCATGGCCGCGCGGCGCACCGGATCCGTCTGCATGTCAAAACCCACGTCGACGGGACTATGACCGTCGAGCGGTTCAAAGTAGACGACCGGGTAATATTCGTCCTGATTTTGATCGGGCCAGAGGGTGAAGTCTTTGAGCCCGCGCTGCCGTACGGTGGTTTGGAAGAAATCTTTCCGATCCTGCTTCACGCGCGCCAGAAAACCGATCCCTTGCGAACCGGGAAACTGATCCGCGAGCTCCAGTCGTTCGATGAAGTTGTGAAACTGACTTGGGGTGATCGACGGGTTAACCGCAAAGAAGCCGGTGCCGGCGAGCAACACTTCGTTGTAGAGCCGCGGCCTGCCACTCACATAGGTAGTCAACTCCTGGGCCGAGGTATTGAAGCGAGCGAGGTCCCTGGCCTCCGCAGTTTTCCAGATGTAGTAAGAAAACAGGGCCGTGATCAGCAGGCCAACCTCGAGCACGAAATACGGAACGAAGTACCGCCGGGGCGGGGAGCCACCACGCTTTGATTCGGACAATCTCATTGTCGAGAATGAAAATCTAACGCTACTTAACTCGGCTGGTTCGTCTTCGAAGAAAGTCTATCAAAACAAACTGCGAAAGATTATCCGGGTTTGCAAAGTAGGCCTTGCCGTTTGTCATCGCACTCATCTGCTTCACAAATTCCACCAGATAAAAGTCACTTGCCAGCATGAACGTATTAATCATTATACCGGCTTTGCGACAGGCCTGGACTTCTTTGAAAGTGGCCGCCATTACAAACGGATCGCCACCCATTGAGTTCTTGTAGAGGCGACGCGTAGGACCGGCATTCCTGCCGATCCTTTCCCGACCTTCAGAATTGTTGCGTCCCGGTTGGACAGGCAGGAACGCCGGTCCTACGCCTTCAACAAAGCACGCGGTCGGTTTTCCGTCCGTAACCATCACGATTTGCTTCATCTCTTTGCGTTGCGATTGCAGCACGCGGCGCGCCAGCCTCAGTCCCTCTGCCGTGTTTGTGTGATATGGCCCGACCTGCGTGGTCGCGAGTTTTGCGAGCGGCAACTCTTCCGCCGAGTCGTGAAAGAGAACGATCTTGAGCGAGTCGCCAGGATACTGCGTGCGAATCAAGTGGGCCAGCGCGAGGGCAACTTTCTTCGCCGGGGTAAAGCGGTCCTCGCCATAGAGAATCATCGAATGCGAGCAGTCGAGCATCACTACCGTGGCGCACGATGATTGGTAGTCACACTGATGCACATGCAAATCGCTGTACTCGAGATTAAGCGGCACTTGCAACCCCTCGCGTTGAATGGCCGAGAGCAGTGTGGTGTTCACATCAAGATTGATCGTGTCGCCAAACTCGTAAGGCTTGCTGGCCGCAGCGGCTTCCACACCCGTCGAAAGATGAGGCGTGTCGTGGCGCCCGACGGAACTCTTGCCTAAACTGCCGAGCAGGTTCCTGAGCGTCTTGTAACCAAGAAAGTCGAGACCTTTTTCGGTGACTTCAAACTTGACGTTGCGCGGGAGCGGCTCTGAGACTTCGGGAGTGCCCCTTCCCGGTTGCTGCCGGCGCTCAGGCTGCGGCGGTTCTTCGCTGAGTTTTAAATAACCCTCCTCCACCAATCGCTCGATCAACTGGTTGAGCATTTCTTCGAGCATCGAACCTTTGTACTGGCCTTCGTTATCCGCGAGCATTTCCTGGATCTGACGCTCATCGAGCAGGCCCTGATCCATGAGAGCTTGCAACAGCGCCCGACGCAGCGCGTCGAGCGACGTGTCCTGCGGACGGCGTTGGCGCGTCCAGTAATAGTCGTCGTCATAACCGGAATCGAGCAGCGCGTCTGACAGACCTTCCATCAGGTCGCCGAGATTTATTCCGGAGATATCGAGGCCCTTGAATTTTGAGTAGCGAGTGAACTTCATGGTGGTAAGAGCTTATTACTAGAACTCTCGCGAGCGCCAGTGTCCCGGCCGCCGGCTGTTGTGTGCGAAAGCGACAATTACAATTTCATCTTCGCTGTGGTGCAATACGATTGAGTAGGGATAACGTCGTAGTAGAATTCTCCGCGCGCTTTTGACGTTGCTGACGCCGAGAACGGGGCTGGTGGGTAAGACACCGGATCTGATGGTTTCGATTGCCTTATCGATCAGGTCAAGTAAAGCGATCCCTAATCCCGACTGCCGGTCTTCATACCAGGACGCCGCATCCACAATTTCATCCTCAGCCAGCCGGTGAATTCGGAGAGTCTTTGTTACGACTTCTCGAGCGTTGCCCTGATTCGTGTCCGAGCCTCTTCCCAAGTTGCGGTCTCAGCCTCGCCTGACTCAACTTCCGCGATTCTTCTTTCGATCTCTGCTGCCCAAGCCGCTTCGATATCCGAATCACTACTCTCGTCCAGACTCGCAATTAGCTCTGAGGCAAGCCAAGCGCGTTCATTCGCGGGAAGTGCCAATGCGGTATCGAGGACTGTGTCTGCTCTGGTGCTCATTTGATGAATCAGTCTAGCAAATCAGACCGCTCTCGTGAATGTCGCAGTCAATTTCCACAGTTTGGAGCTCATGCCGATGTCCAAATATCGATTGCCGGATTCCGTTTGCGACCGCTCTAATTCGGCAATCGGAAATTGGCAATCGGCAATGCCCTAGCTATATTTCCCAGTCTCAGTCAGATCGTCGTAGATCATCCCGCGGCGATCTTTCTTCGCCTTCGTCACGGCTGTGTAGCCGCCTTCTTCGTTGCGGCTGATCTTGTTCTGAGCATAGAGGCCTTCCAACACAAACTCGCAGGCGGCCACCAACTGGGCCGTATCGGATTTCTTGAAGTCAAACGGAATCACCGCGGTGTCGAGTAACTCCGGAACGGCGTCAAGCAGCGTCTTGCACTCCTTTGCAGGCGCAGTGTCCGCGAGTCGCAGGTTGTTTCCCTGTTCGAACCATTGCACTGTCTGCGCGAAGTCGATACCGACGAAGTAGCCCTCGAAGATTTCGCCGGCGGCGCGTTTAATCAGGTCCTTCGCGATGCGGCCGGCGCCGATTTGCTCGCCTTCATATTCGAGTTCCATCTTTCCCGTCATCGAGGGGATCGCCGCGTAAATGTCTGAGATGCGCGGGACGATCTCCGCTTCACTGGTCAGCAGCGCGCGGCGCTCGGCGTTTGAAAGCACCGACTCGATTACGGTGATCGGCAGGCGCTGCGAAACTCCGGAATGCTTATCGACGCGATCGTCGTCGCGGGCTTCGAAAGCAATCTGTTCCACCAGTTCGCGAATAAACTCCGGAATGTGCACGCGTGAATTCGAACCGTCAGAATCGGCAACACCACTGCGGCTAATCCACGCTTCCTGACGAGTGATCTCAACCGCAGTCTGAAGCTCCGCCGGATAGTGAGTCATGATCTCGGTGCCGATGCGGTCCTTTAACGGGGTAATGATCTTTCCGCGCGCGGTGTAGTCTTCGGGGTTAGCGGAAAAGACCAGCATCACATCGAGCGGGAGACGCACCGGGTAACCCTTAATCTGCACGTCGCCTTCCTGCATGATGTTGAAGAGCCCGACCTGAATTTTGCCGGCGAGATCGGGCAGCTCATTGATGGCGAAGATGCCGCGGTTGGCGCGCGGCAGCAATCCGTAGTGGATCGTCAGCTCGTCGCTCAAGAGGTGTCCGCCCTTCGCGGCTTTAATCGGATCGACGTCGCCGATGATGTCCGCGATGGTCACGTCGGGCGTGGCCAGTTTTTCTACAAAACGTGAATCACGACCGATCCAATCGATGTGGGTCAGATCGCCGTGAAGAGCGAGCGTCTGGCGGCCAAAGGCGGAAACGGGCGTGAAGGGATCGTCGTTAACTTCGGAGCCGGCGATGATTGGGATTTGATCGTCCAGCAACTCGGTGAGCTGGCGAATGACGCGGCTCTTCGCTTGTCCTCTGAGCCCCAGCAGAATGATGTTGTGCTTCGCGAGAATTGCGTTCAGGAGTTGGGGAATAACGGTTTCGTCATAGCCTATGATGCCGCGGAAAAGTTTTTCACCGGCGCGCAGCTTCTTAATGAGATTCGCGCGCAGCTCGTCTTTGACCGAGACGCTCTGGTAACCGCTCTGCTTGAGTTCACCGAAAGTTTTGGCTAGTTCACCTGAAGTTTTTGGACTGCTCATAGACACCCTACACTTGGTTCGGAATTTAGATTGGGAGATGGAATATCTTACGCGAGTGAGTAGAGAAGAGGTAGTGGGAAGAATTGGCCGCGGATTTATGCGAAAAAATGCGGATTGGAGTTTAAAGGACAAAATCTCGGTGACAAGCTGAAACTACTGTGAAGAGCGGATTTTTCAGATTCGCACAATCCGCGTAAATCCGAGGCTGCTATTTTTTCACTTTGGAGTGGGGGGGGGGG
>DASYMB010000454.1:0-4036 GCA_036009285.1 Pyrinomonadaceae bacterium
CAGATATGATCGGGTTGCCGAATATTATACGGAGGAGTTTTTTGAGAAACCAAACGCGGGCCCTTCGACTGCGAATTAATTGGCTGCGGATCTACGCGGATGAACGCGGATCAGACCGCAAAGGAGAACAGGCGTAAAGCAAACTGTCAGTTTGCGTTCGTAGGCCGACGAGTCATTGCAAACTAACAGTTTGCATTACGAGCAACGCTGCGGGCGTCCCTGCTTCTTTTCAGATTCGCGTAATCCGCGCTATCCGCGGCTAATTGGCCTCACGCACAATCAACCGATGAACAGACACCTCGCTGCAATTCTTACCCCGCCTTTACTTCCGATCCTCCTGACCCAGGGTTACTGGACCAGGAAACGCACGCCGCGTCTTCCCGACGCTGCCGGACCGCTGGCGGGAACTATCCATGGCGAAGGTGAACCGATAAGACTAATTGCATTTGGGGAATCTACAGTGGCTGGCATCGGCGCTCGTTCGCACGAAACTGGGATAACCGGACAGGTTGCCGCGGCTTTGAGCCGACACGTGAACCGAAGCGTGGACTGGTCTGTCGTAGCTCGCTCGGGAATAAATGCTCGCCAGAGTCTGGCTGAGCTGGTCCCAAAATTAGTGGGGCAGCGCGCGGATGTTGTACTTCTGGCCCTGGGAGTAAACGATTCTATTGAGTTTCACACTGCGCGAAGGTGGGCGAGGGACCTTGAGAAGTTGATCACATCCATTCGCGGCGAAGTGGGTCAGGCTTTAATGCTGCTGGCGGGAGTGCCGCCGATTGATTGTTTTCCTGCGTTGCCAAAGCCGCTCAACTTCGTGTTGGGAGCCAGGTCGGCTTCACTGGACCAGGCTTCGATGGCAATGGCGAAGCGGTTGAAACGAGTTGTGCACGTGCCCGTTCAGATCGAGAAAGCGCAGCGCACGGAACTCTTTTGTTCTGATGGCTTTCATCTAAGCGAGCTTGGTTACCGGCTATGGGCCGAGCAACTGGCGGCGGCTATCGTGAAGTCTACATATGGATCGAGCTTGGGGCAGTAGCCCGACTGTAAGGGGGGCGTATGGAGGCATCGGCGCACCCGCCTTAACGGTCGGGCTACTGCCCCTTACTTCCCAAACGCGTCGCCGCCCAGAAAATTCTCACGCAGGTAGGAGACGGTGTCGTGAAGTGTTTCCCCCGGATCGCGCGGACGGAAACCAAGCTCGCGCGAAGCTCGGGCGCAGTTGAGATACCAGAAGTACTGCGCCATCTCGATCGCTCCCGGCTCGACGGGAGAAGCAAACTTCCATTGTCTGAAGAGCGAGTCAACAATCTGCGATCCTGTCACCATAACTTTCGCGGGTAGGGCAAACTTAGGCGCCGAGATTTTCGTCAGCCGCTCCAACCGGCCGAAGAACCTGTCAAAGGTCCAGTTAGCGACGCCCAACAAATATCGTTCACCGTGCCGCCCCTTCTTCATTGCTGATCGAAAAGCCTGAGCTGCGTCGCGCGCGTCCACAAAGCTCAAGCCGCCGGTCGGCACGGCGCTGATCTTTCGCGCCATAAAATCGAGCACAAGTTTTGTCGAACTCAAACGATCGTCGCCTGGTCCAAGCAAGAGGCTGGGATTCATGATCACGAGACGCAAACCTTTACCATTGAAACGTTCGAGCGCCGCCATCTCCTGGTAGGCTTTGCTTGCGTAGTAGGGCCAACGCGCAATGATGTCGAGCGGCGGCGGATACGATTCGTCGGGGACCGTTTCGCCGTCTTCAGTAACTGCGATGGTGCCGCTGGTGGAGGCGAGCACAATGGTTTTCACGTCAGCCGCTTTGGCCGCGTCGCACAACAAACGCGTGCCTTCGACGTGGACTTTATACATTTCGCGCGCGTCGTCGCGCTCGCGAGAAACCTTCCCAGCCAGATGGTAAATCTCGCTGATTCCTTCCACCGCGCGTTTGACGTCTGTCTCTTTTGCGATCGAGCCTTCGAAAGTTTCGACTCCCAGCCCAACCAGCCAATCGGGAATTGAGGTGGCCATTACGCGAATGTCTTTTGCGCCATCAGCGAGGAGCTGTCGAACCAGATGCGAACCGAGAAAACCGGTGCCGCCGGTAACGAGCGTTGCCGCCCGCGGACGTTTCTCGATCGCGGCGCGACGCTTCGTCTCCGCCTTCACCGGCGTCATCCTGGCAGTTCGCTTTTGTGGAGTCTTGGTTGCCATACGAAAATAAGTGAAGAGTCACGAACAAGCAGTTCAGAGTACAAGCTTTAGCTTGCGTTCACCGCAACGGCAACCTAAAGGTGGTACTCTGAACTGCTTGCTCATAACTCATCACTCATGACTTTTGTTTGCACCTGGGAGCGTCGTTCAGCTTTCCATCGTTTCCGTAATTCTTTAGCGTCGAAAGGTCGGCGGGCCCCGTCGCGCAGGTTTTCGACTTCGTGCCTCACGCGCGCCGAGATCAATCGATATGCTTCGGCACGGGGAAGTCCCTTAGTCATCTCCTCGAGATCCGCAATCTCAAGATAGCGACCAATCCGCGCGCCAACCTTCCTGTTCTTGATGACGTTTGATCCTTTCGGCATCGCGTCATACGTGCCGTGAAGGTAGACGGGAAGAATGCCGACTCTCGTATGTAACGCGAGATAACCGATAACGGGCTTGAAGTCGGCGAGCTCACCGGTCACCGAGCGCGTGCCTTCAGGGAAGATAAGCGCGTTGTAGCCGCGATTGAGAAACGACATCGCGTGACGCAGCGATTGCCGAAGCGATCCGGTGCGCTCCATCGGCACGAGGTTGGTAAAGTTTTCCATCACCGCACGCTTGTATTTGGTGTCGAAGAAATAATCAGCGGCAGCGAGTACGACCATATCCTTCCCGGCTTCGCCGAGGGCCATCTTGGTCAAGCCCATGTCCAGGTGCGAAGAATGGTTTGCGGCGACAATAAAATTGGTATGCGGGGGAATGTTTCCCTGGCCCTCGTAGTGAGTGGCCAGGAATCGATCGTAAAAGAGCCGCTGCAAAACGTCGCCCGCTTTAGTGCCGGCGCGGCCGACGAATGAGGGAACGTGTATTTCATCATCCTCCGTACCGCGACTGTCGGAGCGCCCGGAGAACTCATCGCGTCCCGCCGATGCGCCGGGCCGTCGGCTCACCACGCCGGCGAGCTCTCTTAAATCCTGAGCTTCGTTCAATCGTTCGGGGGCCGTGATTGAGCCGCCGGCATTCTCGATTGCCGAGGCCAGCTCCACGAACATCAAACTATCAAAACCTAGATCGGCGAGCCGGGAATTCAACGAGATCTCGCTTGGCGGGCGGTTGCTGACGTTGGCGACGATTCCAATTAGCCAACGGCTTTCCTGGTCCGCGGCGCCATCGTTCTGGATTACGACGTCTAATTTACTACCAGCCTCCAGTCCCTGCAGGATAGTAATAACTTCGCCGCGTTTAACCTTGCGCGTTGCTGTCCGTGGCAGCTCGTCTTCAGTGAATTGCAAAACCTTCACGCGTTTGTAATAGGGAAGGGAAGCCGACACCTCACGGAAGTGCTCTTCCACGCGGCGCCGCAATTCCGCTCGCGAAAGCGTGATGTCATATTCGTCATCAGCCACGACGATACACGCTACTTTCTCACCAATGCCGTCTGGGAGGCCGACGATGCTCAGCTCTTTTATGCGCGGCGAGTTTGAGTAAAGTTCTTCAAGCTCGTCCGGGTAAACATTCTTCCCGTTTGTATCGACGATGATTTCCTTGGAACGCCCAACCAGAAACAGGTTGCCTTCGTCATCGAGTTTTCCCAGGTCGCCGGTGTAGAGCCAGCGCTCGACAAGCGCATCGCGGGTCGCGCTTTCGTTCGCGTAATATCCCAGCATCACATTAGGACCGCGCGCGATAACTTCCCCGACACCACTCGAATCCGGATCCGAAATTTTTACTTCAACACCGGGCAAGGGCCGCCCCACGCTTCCGGTGAGCATGCGATTTTCCGGACGCGTTACCGTCAACACAGGCGACGCTTCGGTCAATCCGTAGCCTTCGAGAATCGTGAAACCAAGTC